>CAZXHW010000201.1:0-10738 GCA_964639915.1 uncultured Heliomicrobium sp. | reverse complement strand
TGAGAGTTTTAAAGTTTTGATTGGCGGGGTTGAAGCTACAGTGCTTGGTGCCGTTCCCCAGCCTGGTTTTGTCGGACTTGATCAAGTCAACGCGATCATTCCATCCAGCCTGGTCGGGCGAGGCATTGTTGATGTCACCGTGATTGGACTTGGCTACACGGCATCAAACGTGGTCAAGGTTGAAATTGCTGGAAACGGTGGCCCGCTACCTCCCTCCATCAGCGGTTTTAACGCATCGGCCCTGGCAGGGTCGGAACTGACCATCATGGGGCAAGGTTTTTCTTCGGTTAAGGAAGATAACTTTGTAAAGATCAATGGTTTGGACGTTCCGAATGTAATGGAAGCCTCGCCCACTCAATTGAAAGTGCTGGTTCCTTTCAACGTTGAAAGCGGTACGGTTAGCGTTCGTACTCCGCAAGGCGAAGGCCAGAGCATTTCCACATTGCCGGTGCGGACTTCAATCAGCGGCTTTGTTGAAAACACCAATGGTGTGCCGCTCAGCAATGTTCCCGTGAGAATTGTCAGCGCCAACATCTCCACGCTAACAAGCGCTACCGGCTCATTTGTCTTGCCTGATGTGCCGCCTGGGGCGCATTACGTAGATTTTGATGGCCCAGCCCTTCAAACGACGGTTCCATATGCTAAAGTGCATCTAAAACTTACAGCGTTACCCAATCGCGACAATCAAGTTCCAGGCAGCATCCCTCTACAAGCAGAAACCGGTGGAAGCGGTGTGATTGGTGGTGGATCATTTGGCGAAGATGAAATCAATGGTAGCTCAGTTCAATCACCCGCTCAGCCTTCGCAACAGGCTCTGACAATCGTAACCGGTGATTATCAAGTTGTGGTTCCGCCAGGAACTAAAGTGAAAGGGCCGGATGGCGAAACCTCGATGCGGTTGACGTTGACCCCTCTGAAAAATTCAAGGACACCCGTTCAATTGCCGTTTGGTTATTTCAGCCCTAGCATCGTGCAGCTCACTCCATTTAATTACCAGTTCGATCCTGGAATCCAACTGATCTTCCCAAACACGGACGCTTTCCCGGCAAATACAGCTTTGACGCTGTTTTATTACGACAATGATTTGGGCAAATTCGTCGAAGAGAAGGCAGGAGCCAAAGTTTCCGCTGATGGAAAGCGCATTGAAACCGGTCCTAACACGGTCAAAGTCAGTTCGTATTACTTTGCGGCAATGTATGCCGATACGACGACCATCACAGGCCGCGTGCTGAACAGCGACAGAAAACCTGCGGCAAAGACCGTCGTCCGTTGCAAGGGTCAAGTGGCAACAACGGATGGCAACGGCAGCTATCTTCTGCGTTACGTTCCCGCCAAAGAAGGAGAAATTCTGATTGTCGAAGGCGCGGCGGTGCTAGCCAATCTGAATGTTCTGAGGACGCCTAACGTGACTGCTCCGGCAGTGCCTGGCGGAATTACGAAGATGCCGGATATGTTCTTGCCCAAAGAAAGCGATAACCGTCCACCTGACATTGACGCTCCTGAGAAAGTCGAGGTCATCGCAGGTAAGGCATTGGAACTGGTGATTACAATCAAAGACCCTGATCCCGGTCAAATAGTTGCTGAAACGTCTGTTTCTGGCGCGAATTTTGTTACGCTGGTCAAACGTGTCACCAGTGTCAACCCCAATGCCTATAGTTTGAATCTGGCACCAACGCCCACCCAGGCTGGCACATACAATGTCGTGATCAAAGCGAACGACAATCTGGGCCTTGGCGCGAGAGCAAACATCGTCGTTGTCGTCACTGCCGCGAAGTAATCGCGTTTTTAGCTTTAACGAAATAAGCCAAACCAGAGCCGTACCGATGGATAAGAAGCACACTCACTTTCCATCAGTACGGCTCTTATCTATATATCTCAATTTTCCGGGACGCTCACCAGCGGCACATCCCAGTGCGAAATCAGAATTTCGAATCTTCTCTGCTCTTCCTTTTTGAACGTAGCCTGATCCGGATAAAGCTGCTTCACGATTGCTTCTTCCGGGCTGGGTTCGTGAAACGCGGCGGCGCTTTTGAACGTAATCGTGATGCGAAAATCCCATCGCCCTTCTTCGGTCGCATGGTAACGCGGTTTTTCGATTTTCACGCTCAAGATTCGGCCTGATTCGATCTGCTTTTTCAAAACCGGCAAATGGTTTTTCTTGAACAACGTCAGGAACTCCTCCGTGTAGCCCCATTTGGTTTTGTAGTAATACTCGACGACATAGGGCTGCTGCGATTGGGCAAAGACGGCTTGGCCAATCGCTGCCAACAAGCAAACAAACAGCGCAGCTTTGAGTGCGATTTTCATGCGAATCCTCCTGAACAGTTGATATTGGTTATGTTTGAACGTTGCGCGAGAGCGCGAATGAAGGTAAAAGAAGCTCCATCGAAAAGCCAGACAACAACGCAACAATAGAGGAAAAGAACATGAAACGATGGTTTGCCAGTTTGGCAATTTGCCTGATTGCAGTTGCCGCCTTCGCTCAAAGTAATAACAGTGTCCCGCAAGTTGGCCCCGCAAAAGGCTCGTTGGTCGTCGTTGGGGGCGGCAAAATTCCGGCTTCCATATCCGACCGGTTCATTGAACTGGCTGGAGGCCGCGACGCCAAATTCATCTACATTCCAACCGCTGGCGAAGACCAACAGCTCAACAATCAAACCGGCGATGAGTCTCCCCGATTGTTCGGCTTGAAAAACGTCACCGTGCTGCACACCCGCGACCGCAAAGTTGCCGATAGTGCAGCCTTCGCAGAGCCAATCCGCGAAGCTTCCGGCGTCTGGTTTGGCGGTGGTCGTCAATGGCGCTTGGTGGATTCATACGCCGACACGCTGACACTGAAAGAAATCCGCAAAGTGCTGGAACGCGGCGGCGTCATAGGCGGTTCTTCGGCAGGCGCCAGCATTCAAGCGTCTTACCTGGTGCGCGGGGCGCGTGAAGGCAACACAGTCATGATGGCCAAAGGCTACGAAGAGGGTTTCGGCTTTCTGCGTGGCGTTGCCGTAGACCAACACATCAACACCCGCCGCCGTGAAAAAGACCTTGCCGAAGTGATCACTGCCCACCCAGACCTGCTCGGCATCGGCATTGACGAATCCACGGCAATTGTCGTGAAAGGCGATAATTTTGAAGTGATCGGCGCAGGCCAAGTCGCCATCACTGACGGTAAGCAATACGAAGGGCGGAGCTTTTACTTTTTGACTCCAGGTGAACGGTTCGATCTGAAGAAACGCGGAAAACCGTAAACTGCCAAATTCCACGATTAAGCGGTGTGTTAGCTACTTGGCTAACGCAGCCAAAAGCTTTTCGTGAATGCCGCCGAAACCTCCGTTGGACATGACGACGACAACATCATCCGGTCTGAGTTGCGGCGTTAAATGTTTGACGATAGCGTCTGCGCCTTCGATGGAAAAGGCTTCCTTGCCAGCGGAGCGCAAATCTTCAATCAGTTCATCAATCGAAAGTTGCTCTTCGGCGGCGACGCGGAAGGATTCGAAGAGCGGCGCAATCACCACGTAATCCGCCGGCACGAACGATTGCGGATATACTTTTTGGAAGACTTTCTTGCGCGTCGTCCACGAGCGTGGTTCGAAGATGGCAACCATGCGGCGATCTGGGTATTTCTGTTGCGTGCCTAACAACGTTTCGCGTATCGCCGTCGGATGGTGCGCGAAATCGTCAATCACGGTCACGCCGTTGACGACACCGCGAACCTGCATGCGGCGCTTGACGCTTTTGAAGGTTGCCAACGCTTCGGCAACCGCCGCGCGTTCGATGCCCAAAGTTTCCGCCGCCGCGATCACTGCCAGACAATTGCGAATGTTAAACATTCCGGCCAGCGGACTTTGAACATCCATCCACTCTTTGCCCTCGCGCAAGGCGCGGAATTTGGTCACGTCGGGCAAAAATTCGATTTCACGTGCGGTCCACTTGGCGTCAGGGTGTTCAACGCCAAAGCTTTCCACAGGACACCAGACGCCTTGCGGTTCAATCGGCTTTTCAATGATTTCGCGCACAACCTGCGAATCCCAACCGGCGATCAATCGGCCTCCGGCAGGAATCAGGTTGACCAACAACCGGAACACTTTTTTCACCGCATCCAGCGAAGGGTAGATGTCCGCGTGGTCGTATTCGATATTGTTCAGGATCACCAGATCGGGCAGGTAATGCAGGAACTTCGGCCCCTTGTCCCAATACGCCGTGTCGTATTCGTCGCCTTCGATGGCGAAATGATTCGATTCTGTAACTTTGAAACTTGCGCCAAAATTTTCCGCCACGCCACCGACCAGAAAGCTGGGATCAAGGCCGCCGACTTCCATTACCCAAGCCATTAGTGAAGTGGTTGTTGTTTTGCCGTGCGTTCCGGTTACCACGGTGGAATGTTTGCCGCGAATAAATTGTTCGCGAATGACTTCAGGCATCGAAGCGCAGCGTAGTTTGTGATCCAGCGCGTATTCAATTTCCGGGTTGCCGCGCGAAGTCGCATTCCCGACGACAATCTGGTCAGGGTTCGATTGCAGGTTTGCGGCATCGAAGCCTTCGAAAGTTTCTATGCCCAGCCGTTTCAGTTCGTCGCCCATTGGCGGATAAAACGCTTTGTCCGAACCGGTGACACGATGTCCTTGAGTTTTTAGCATTCCGGCCAGCGACCCCATCGCTGTGCCGCAAACGCCGATCAGATGAAAATGTTTGTGCCCCATTTGTACCCGTTTTATAGATTGAAAGTGTGTGGGGGCAGGATTATAGCGATGGTGAGTTCTTTTCGGTAGCCAATTGAATTTGGCGGGTTGGTTGGCTACATTGCTGTCGTTGCGAACACCAAAACACGGAGCAAGCGAAATGAAGCCGAAGCGTAGAGAATTCATTGCCAGCAGTTTGCTGTCGGTTGGCGCGCTGTCGCTGACGGCGCAGGCACAGGACAAACCGGCGGCTCAAGACGACGCCAAAGAAGTTTCGCTGCGTGGCCGAATCGTTTGCCTGACTGAAGAACTGGATAAGCGGTTCAACGTCCTGCCCGAATGCGACAAACAGCATCATGTTTACAGTTTGAAAACCGCCGACGGCAAAATCCATCCGTTATTGCCTACGGAAACAGCCGCCGCCGTCTGGATGGACGAACGCTTCCGCAAACGCGACCTGCAAATAACAGCCCGGAGCTTTCCCGACACCAACCACATCGAAGTCATCAAGATTCAATCCTGGCTGAACGCCAAACTGCACGATCTGTATTATTACTGCGACATTTGCGCCATCACTGCTTTCAAACCACAAGCTTGCGAATGTTGCCAGGAGCCGGTCGAATTCCGCGAAACTCCTGCTAAAGAATAATTGCCTTGATGCTGCCTTCGTTTTAAACCATGCCAGATCGAATTCTAACGTTACGAGAACTCAATCGCGCGACGCTTGATCGCCAAATGCTTTTGGAGCGTCACAATTTGCCAGTTCCGGCAGCCATCGAACGACTGGCCGGGATGCAGGCGCAACTGGCTTCAGCACCATTTGTGGGGTTATGGACGCGGCTGAAAGACTTTAAGCGTGAGGACCTTGCCGCAGCAGTCGAAAGAAAAACAGTCGTTAAAGCGACGATGATGCGAGCGACGCTGCATCTTAGTTCGGCAGAAGATTACCTGCGATTTCGCACGACATTGCAACCTGTGCTGAGCAGCGCCGGGGAGACGATTGCCAAACAACGCGGCAGCGAGTTTGATCGAGATAAATTGCTTGCCAGCGTGCGCAAGTTCATTGGCGAAAAACCGCGCACCTTTGCCGAAATCAGCGAATGGGCTTTGGAATTGTTGCCGGATCAGGATGTAGGCGCAATGCGGTACACAATTCGGACTCATCTTCCGTTGGTGCAGGTTCCGATTTCGGGCAGTTGGAGCTACTCCAACAAACCCGAATTCACGCTGGCTGAATCGTGGATTGGCCGGAAAATTTCGACCAAAGACGACCTGAAAGAATTGGCGCGTCACTATCTGGCAGCTCTTGGCCCGGCATCTGCGAACGATATGCAAACCTGGTCAGGATTTAAGTTGCCGGTCGTCAAAGAAGTGCTTGAGAGCCTGAGACCGGAATTGCAAACGTACCGCGATGAAGGAAAACGCGAGTTATTCGACCTGAAAAGCAATTCCCTGCCCGATGCTGATATTCCTGCGCCAGTTCGGTTCCTGCCTGAATTCGATAACATTTTGCTTTCGCACAACAAACGCCACCGAATTGTCGCCGATGAGCATCGTTCACGGGTTTATCTGCCAGCGCTTCGAGTCGCGGCGACATTTCTGGTGGATGGTTTTGTCAGCGGAGCGTGGAAAGTCGAAAAAACCAAAACCTCGGCAAGGCTGATGCTCGAACCGTTTGGAAAATTGGCCAAGAAGGATCAATCGGCTTTGGCCGAAGAAGGCGAACGATTGATTCGTTTTATCGAACCGGCAGCCAAATCATTTGAAGTGCAGTTCGCTGTTTAGGAAGCGAAGGAGATTGCTGGATGCATAAAGGACGACTGGAAGCTTTCAGTGACGGCGTGATCGCAATCATTATCACGATCATGGTTTTGGAGCTGAAAGTGCCTCACGGCGACAGCTTGGCCGTTCTAAAACCGCTGATCCCGGTTCTGGTAAGTTACGTCCTAAGTTTTGTTTACGTAGGCATTTACTGGAACAACCATCATCACTTGCTGCAAGCCGTCGAAAGAGTCAACGGGCGAATCCTGTGGGCCAACTTGCATTTGTTGTTCTGGCTATCTTTGCTTCCATTTGCAACCGGATGGATGGGAGAAAATCATTTCGGGACTTTGCCGGTGGCGCTATATGGTTTGATCTTGTTTATGGCGGCCATTGCATATTTCATTTTGGTGCGTGCCCTATGTGCTCATCACAGCAAAGCTTCCAAATTGGTCGCTGCGATTGGAAATGACCTCAAAGGAATTCTTTCGCCGTTCGTTTACATCATTGCGATAGGGCTGGCGTTTTTGAATCCCTGGATCGCATTTGCAATGTATGTGGTTGCGGCTATTGTCTGGGTTGTTCCGGATCGCAGATTTGAAAACCTGTTCCGGGAATACGAAAACTGACATCAACAGAAAGGACAAGTTTATGATTACTGGCGCTCACATGATTGTTTACAGCAAAGACGCAGAAGCGGATCGAGCTTTTTTCCGAGACGTTCTAGGTTTTGCTTCAGTGGACGCAGGTCACGGCTGGCTGATTTTTGCGCTTCCTCCGGCAGAAGCTGCGTTTCATCCGGTTGACGCGCCCGCGGAAGCTGATCAGCACGAGCTTTATTTGATGTGCGATGACCTGAAGGCAGAGATGGCCGCTTTGGCTGGGAAAGGTGTTGCGTGTTCAGAAGTGCAGGAAGCCAGATGGGGCTCAATTACCCGAATTGCTCTTCCTGGCGGCGGTCGTCTGGGCCTTTACCAACCCAAGCATCCGACTGCCCTGGGGCTTCATTAAAAGCCCACATTGGCTTTATTAATGAGGCACTTCCACAGGAAACAAGACTTGACTCACCACTTGGTCTTGAGTTTGAATACGCCCGTTTGAGAAGGTTGACTCCTACCAGTCACCCAAGCAATTCTTTCAACCCGACCCATCTTTGTTAAGACCCCTTTGGAAGACCCCTTCGCCGCCTGAAAGCGGCATCTGATCGGAATGCCCATCCGAAAATAAACTCGAATTGTTTATCGTTTGATTGAGTTGTGTTCCTGATTGAAGCTTTGAGCCAAAGCCATTAAAAAACCACCCAGAAGCAACCTAAGTGCTTGAAGCTCAATCTGACAACGCCGAATGTGGCCCTTAACTTGCAGGCCAACAAGCGTTGCGACCCAATCTCACACCTATCTTTAACGGCCCCACCGTTTTTTTCCATCAAGTGTTCACAAATGTTTACAGTTGTAATGACGCGAATCGAGATTAGCGTCAGGAGATGTTGTCAATGAGAAGTCAGAGAAGTACCAAGTCTGCTCGCCGCTCGATGTTTTCCAGAACTTTTTTCAATTATTCACTTCGCTCCCTTGTCCTGGGTGCGGCCTTGTTCGCCGCTTGTTTATCGTTTTTTGCCTGGCAGAGCAGCGCTTCAGCGAATTCGGACACTTTCAGCCGTGTTAAAGCTAATCTCGAAGCAAAGCTTTTGAAGCTGGGTTCGGCGTTGAATCTGACTCGTGCCGCCGCAATTCAGGGTGGCATCGGTTCGCGAACGATGATTTCGACAATCGCGGGCGGAGGATTTTCGACCAATGCGCCTGTCAAACAGGCTCCCATGGTTTTACCGACAGCGGTTGCTGTTGATCCGCAAGGTCGAGGGTTTTACGTCATTGACGAATACAACGGGACCAGCTTGCTGCGTTTCGTCAACACAACCGCGAATCCGGTGGTTTTGGGCGGAGTCACGATCCAGCCCGGTAATATCAATTTGATTGCTGGCGGTGGGTTAACGCTTGATACAACTTCTTTAACCGATGTTGACCTGACTTTGATCAGCGGACTGGCCGTGGATCCCACCGGCAACGTCGTTTACCTGGCTTCGGGGGTGGTGAATGCCATTCGCGCTATCAACGTTGGCACGCAGGACTTTACGATTCTTCGCCAGACAATTCAGCCCGGCACAGTCAAAACGATCTTCAACCTTAGTCGGCCGGATGTTCGCTCTTTGGTTGTGAATGCGGCTCGCGACTTCTTTTATATTGGCACAGCTCCAAGCAGCAGTTCCCGCGTCGTTTACAAACTTGAACCGGGTGGCAACAACAACGCCGGGCTGGAAACGGTTTATGCCGGAGGCGGCACGCCAGCGTTCGGTAATGGTGACGGCCAGGCAGCGACACAGGCCAAGCTGACTTCGCCGATGGGATTGGCAATTGATACGGTTGGCAATCTGCTGATTGCTGAAGGCGGCGACACGCGAAACAACCCTGGCGCCGTTCGCAGAGTTGATCCAAGCGGAATCATTATCACGTTGGCTGGCAATCTGGAATTTCCGACGGGCATCGTTCTCGGTCCTAGCAACAGTGTGTACGTTGCCCTGGGCAATGCCCAGCAGATCGTCAAAATTACACCTTTCGGAGACAAAACCATCATAGCTGGAGCTTCAACGCCTACAGCTTGCAACGAAAATGAGAATCCAACTTGCGGTGACGGTGGTTCAGCAAAATCGGCCAATTTAAATATCCCTGGAAGCACACAGATTAAAAACCTGACAATGGCTGTTGACGCCAATGGGTTTTATCTGCCGGATTACATTTATCGCCGGGTTCGTTACGTCAATCTGAGCAGTGCTTCAGTCACCATCGCAGGCACCACCATCGGCGCAGGCCAAATTAATTCAGTGGCCGGCAGCGGGCAGCAAACTCCGTACGACAACATTCCTGCGACAATTACAGACCTGCAAATGGCTGCGGGCGTCGCCGAAGACCCAAAAGGCAATTTGTTTGTTGCTGACACCAACGCCGATCCGGTTGGCAGCATTCGCTACATCAATCGCGGCCAAACACCGGTCACGCTGTTTGCCAACACTTCCTGGGCAATCACCATACAGCCGGGCCACATTGCCACGCTCAACAACGAAGCTGGCTCGCCCGCAATTGATGACCGAATCACGACGGCAGTGTTCGCTTCGCCACAAGGCATTTTTGCCACGACTAACGGCCTTTATATTGTGGATTCGCAGTACGGCGCATTGATTCGCCCAGCGAACTCCCTAACCGGACGCCGCAGCGGTCACATTCGGTTCCTGAATACATCCGCAAGTGATGTCACGATTTTCCCCAATGGCGCGAATTCCAAAGTCATTATTCCGCCCGGGTACATCAAAGACATCGTCGGGCGGAATGACGCTCCGTTGCCCGGCAGTCCCACGGCTGACGATTCTCCGGCATACCAAGCCATCATTTTCCCCACTGACGTTGCAGTGGATTCGACTGGCACAATTTACATTGCAGATCATGGCAACAACCGCATTCGCAAGGTCAATCCGTCAACCGGATTTGTGACAAGCTTGATGACCGTTGGCGGCGATGGTCCCACGCCGTATGTGACCGGCGGCGCTTGCGGAATCGCGATCACTCCTACTGGACAGGTTTACATCGCCAATACCAAAACCGACACCATCGTCCGGCAGAATGCGCCGAATTCCACGTCGTTCACCATCATTGCCAATTCGACCATTGGCATTAGCCGCCCGCGCGATTTGACGATTGATTCGGCAGGCAATGTATTTGTCGCCAACGCCGGAACCGATCAGGTGTTGCGCGTAATCGCGCCAACCAACGCACTTGGAACCTCAGCGGTTGTCGCGGGCACCGGAGTCGCAGGTTTCAGCGGGGACGGCGGTCCGGCCAATCGAGCCAAGCTTAACTTTTTGAATCCGGGAACGGCGGCGACCGACATTCAGGTGACTAACAACATCATCACGCTGGCCAATGGCGATATGGTCATCGCCGATTCGGAAAACAACAGGCTTCGGTTGTTGGTGCAATTGCCAAATCAAAATCCTGTGCTGGGCGCTGTCACCAACCAAACAGTCAACGAAGGTCAGACAACGACGGTCAATTTTTCAGCGACCGATGGCAACCAGGACCCGCTGACGTTCATGATTCAAAACCCGCCCAGCTTTGCAACGTTTACCGATGCCGCCAACGGCACGGCGACGTTGCAGCTTGCGCCTGGTTTCAATGACGCAGGCATTTACAACGTCACAGTTACAGTCAATGACGGCGACGCGACAGACAGTAAAAACTTTACGATCACTG
>CAZXHW010000200.1:0-10765 GCA_964639915.1 uncultured Heliomicrobium sp. | reverse complement strand
GGTCAATACGCAATCGCTGGGATTCATCGGCGGCATTCCCATCACCGAACGTTACTTTCTGGGCGGCGAAAACGATGTGCGCGGTTACAACGTCTATTCGATTTCGCCGGTCGCCCGCTACGATTATTTCCAATCCACGCGCAACGTCGTGGCGAAAACTCTGAACAGCGCGGGCGAACTGGAAGATGTGGCCGACGGTTCCGTTCATTCCAGCGTCTTGCGCGCGTTCACTTATGAAGCGCCGGAAAATGGATGCGGAGAAACGAAAAGCGCGGGCTGCAACGTTTCGCGCATTGTCCGCAAAGACGCCGACGGCAAGGAAATTCCGTTTTACACAGCAGTGGGCGGCGACACACGGCTGTTGTTCAATTTCGAATATCGGATTCCGCTGGCTGGCCCCGTGGCGCTGGCAGCGTTTACGGATATTGGAACGGTATTCAATTTGCGCAAATACAACGATCAGATCGTCACTTCGAATTTTGTCGAACAAACAATCACGCCAACCGGAGTGATTTTGAATTCTTCCGGAACCGTGGCGACCCGCGATGAAATAGACAGCGCCATGGCTTCCTTCGCCAATCTGACCAGTGACGGATTACCGCCCGGATTCCGCCGCGTTTACCTGACGGGCGATTCGCGTTCATACAACAAACTGCGAATTTCAGAAGGCACCACGCGGTGGCTGGACAGCTTGCGCGCTTCGGTTGGGATGGAATTCCGAGTGCAGGTCCCTGTGATCAATGTCCCGTTCCGGCTGATTTTCGCCTACAACCCGAACGCAAATCCCGACATTACCAATCCAAAGGTTTTGTCGCTGGAAAAACGCACGGTGATGCGGTTCAGCATTGGGCGGACGTTTTGAAACATTCGCGATTCCAGACTTCACATGAGCTACACGAACACACACAGTTTTCGGCTTTGTCTGCTGACTCTGGCAATCGTCTTTTGCGCCGCTTCCGCGATGGCACAGAGCGGGCGGCGAATTTCAAAACAGGTTTCCGAACAGAACAGCGCCGATGTGTTGAAAATCGGCACGGTGGAAATCAGCCTGGCAGTGACCGTGCGTGATTCGCTGGGAAAAGTGGTCAATGGTTTGCGGGCAGAGGATTTTTTCATTTACGACAACGGCAGGCGGTATCAGCCAATCCATTTCGAACACCGTCAGGTTCCGGTCAACCTGGTGTTGCTGCTGGATGCTTCCGGCAGTTTTTTCGAAGATCAGAGCGCGATTGGCAGAGCATTGCTCTCTTTTCATCGCAAGCTAAGCCCGGAAGATCGCACTGCCGTCATGCATTTTTTAAAAGAAGTTACGCTGGAACAGGATTGGAGCGATGATGAAACTTCGTTTCGCAATGCACTGAAACGAAACGAACACAGCAGCAACCAAGCCGCAATTTACGATGCGCTGCTGCTGGCGGCGGCGAAGCTCCGTGAAACCGAAGGCCGCCGCGCCATTCTGCTGCTGACCAGCGGACTCAATACCGCCGGGCAGGTACGGCTGAGCGAAGCGCTGGCCGCGATTCAAAGCGCGGATGCGTCTCTTTACGTCCTGAGCGAAACCGAAGCCATCGCCAATGCCATTCGCGATAAATCTTCGAACGCTGAAATCCTGGCGGCGCTGCCGAAACTAGAATTGGCGGAACGCAATCTGACCTGGCTGGCAGAACAAAGCGGTGGCGGCATTTACTTCCCTCTACAACTGAACAGTCTGAATTGGATGCTGGCGGAACTGGCAGACGAACTTCGCTCTCAGTATCTGCTGACTTATCAGCTTTCGGATGATGTGGATGAACCACCTGCCAATCGCCGGATTGAAGTGCTGGTACGAGGTGGCCATAAAGCGCTTGCTCGTTCCGGACGCGTTCGGCGCAAGATGCCAGACAATTCAAAATTTACCAGTTCCCCACGCTACGTCCATTGATGCTGAATGGCCCTTCTCGCTCTCTCTGTGCGATGAACTGCCTGCTGAGAAAGCAGTTCTTCAAACAAAGCTTCGCAAGCCTCTCGTTGTCCCATCGCATCAGCATAATCCCATAACCCGTTGTAACAATGCCGATCATCTTCCCAACCCGGGTGATTGAGAATGGGATAAAGGCAAATCCCTTCTAACGGGACACCAGCGTGCAAGGCGGCGTGGGCTTCTTCGCTTACATAACGAAGCCAAGCAGGACGCAAATCATCTTCAGTGCCGGTTTCAGCGATGAACAGTGGGCGCCTGTAGCGATCATAAACATCGCGCAACAATTCGCGCAGCGGGCGGTACAGCGGTGAGCCAAACGGAACCATCTCTCGATCCGGAAAAAACCATTGATTATGCAAGTAATAATTCACGCCGATGATGTCCAGGTATTTTTCACTTCCCCCAAGCCCTGGCTCCAGTCGCCCGCTCAGCATATCCAAGGCTTCGTGCTGAGAACGGCAATAACTTTCGGCAGCATCTTGATCGTGTGGATTTTCTGTGCGAGCGATGACGTTGATCAATGGATCAGTGTGGACAATACGCGCTTGAGGCGTGACGTCCCAAATCGCCTCGATAGCAGCGATGGATGCACGCACCATTTGACGCTTTAGTTCATGGCCGCGTCCGTTGGCAAAAGGATAGAAAACACCTACGTCCCCGGCAGCCCAAGCGAAGAAAGAGATTTCATTTACCGGAGCGATCATGGGAATCTCGTCTGTCTCTTCGCGCAACAATTTGGCCACTGCGCCCGCCAATCGCGACAAACGATCAATGAATTCCGGGGCAAAAATGTCCAGATCGTCCGGCCAGCCGTAATGAAACAAATCCCAAATGACTTGCACACCGGAATCGCGCGCGGCTTCAACTAGCGGCAGCAAACTGGAAAAGTCATATTGGCACGGCTGGCGCTCAATCAAATGCCAGCGCACCCCATCACGCGCCGAATGTATTCCGGTCGCGCGCAAGCGATCATAATCTGCATTTGCGAATCGGTCGTGATGCGTGGCAGCAATCAAATCCAGCCGTCGCCCGGTTCGATTGCGGTGCGTCGAGCATTCAAAACCGCCCAGGAAGAAGCTTCGGAATAAGGCCGAAGCTTCCGTTCTGCTGCCCTGACTAACAAGAAGGTCGAACTGCATGACTTGCTTTGTCTATTTTGGATGGACTGCCAGCTCTCCAATGGATTCTTCCGGTTTGGCAATATATTGCTGCATTTGCCCCACCAGTTCTGTCGCCTTCCAGCGTGGCGTCCCTTCATTCAATTGATATAACCCCAACTCTAACAGATATTCATTAACCGGCCCGCGACCGAAACGGTAGCGCCAATCAATCATCGTGAACAGTGGAAACCAGGTATACCCCTGCACCGGCACGCCCTCAGCACGCAGGGTTTTGATTGTCGCCAGCGAAGATTGCAGCCAGCCCACACGGACTTCCGGCGGTCCAACGGCGCTTGTTTCCGTTACCATCACGGGCGCGTCATAGCGTTTGTGATAATCCCGAATCAGTTCTGCAAAGCCTGGCCCCTCTTGTTCCGTATTGCGATACGCGATGCGGCCTTTCTGATCCAGATAGATTTGTTTGGTTGACCATTGCGGATAAAAGTTCAGTCCGACCACATCCAGCGTCAGGCGGCGGCGTTCGATTTCCAGCAAATCATCTGCTGGCACGCCGTATCTGACCAACCAGGTAAATAGTGGATGATCCGGCTTCACTCTCCCCGTCAACAAATCGAAGCTCAGATACCCGCGCCGCTGCTCTTCCAGGGCTAATGTCATCAGGTCTTCGCGCACAGCGCGCGTCAGACCGGCAGCCTCTACATGCACCATGACAGATTTTGGCTCGATTTCGCGAATCGCGTCTACAGTGTTAAGGATGCCTTTGACGATCTGGAGCATGACACGAATGTAGCCACGATCTCCGCGCAAGTAGGGCGGCCATAAAGCGCGCATTCCACACATCAGCGAGTTAATCAGCGGTTCGTTCAGCGGTGTGTACCAGTAAACCAACCCTTTATATCGCCGCGCAAATTCGCTGGCGTAGCGTGCCACAGCTTGCGGGTAATCTGGGCTGATGAATTCTTTGTACATCCAGAACGGACAGCCGTAATGCATCAGGTCAATAATTGGAGTGATGCCAAGCTGGTTGACCATGAATGGAATCACTTCGTCCGTCCATCGCCAGTCAAATTCGTTTGGAAAAGGCTCGACGCGATACCAGGGCACGCCCCAACGCAAGGCTTGCAGCCCTAGTTCGCGTGCCAGCGTGATGTCTTCACGCCAATGTTGGTAGTGCCCGATTAGTAGATATTCGTCCAGGGAACGGTGTCCCGGACGAGATTGCGGCACGAATGTGTCTTCGATGCCGCTGGCCCAGATAAACTCCTGTGGAGTCGGCCCCAATTTGATGCCCATTGTGCGTCCCCTGTTTGATGTAACTCACGGCTTGGTGAGGGCCGTGACACGCACCATATCAAATGATACTGCCGCTTGTCGGGAAATAAGTCCCAGCAGCGACATTCCCAATTCACATTCAACCTCGCCTAGGGGTTGGGACGCGAGGTTGAATTTCAACATTGTGCCCTCTTTCCGAAAACGGAATTGTTGATATTTGTGTGGGTCAAAATCGTCTGGCAATGTGAACGATCGCACTGAGCCACCTGCTTCAGCGACGAAGGTCCACTGGTTATCCATCTCTTGAACAGTGAGCGACAAGCCCGGTTGGAATGCCAATTTTTTCTTCTCATTCTGCTGAGCATTTCCACCTTGTATCAGGCCAATGCCGTAGCAGGCTTTCGGTCCGCCAACCTTAACAAAGCGCGCATTAATGACGAATTCATAAGCAGCCACAGATGCTCTTAAAGGCAATTCTTTGACGATCAAGGCTTCGGCTAGCGGATTTTGTTGCTGAAGATTGCCACCCGTCATGGCCCAGGCACCCGATTCGGCCCGCCATCCCAGATCTTGCAGATTGCGATTGCCCCCAATGAAGGAATCTTCCCAACCCGCGGTGAATGCGAATCCGGCGAAGGCAGCAGTGGAGTGACGGGTTACCAGCGCAATGGTCTGCGCT
This sequence comes from uncultured Heliomicrobium sp., assembly GCA_964639915.1. GTDB lineage: Bacteria > Acidobacteriota > Blastocatellia > RBC074 > RBC074 > RBC074. The sequence goes on along the minus strand of CAZXHW010000200.1, from coordinate 5,733 downwards.
GCTTCAGCCAAATGGCCTTCCCAACGCAAGGAACCCTGGTCTATTTGCACGCGCGCCGTTAGCCCGGTGATTTCAATTCGAAAAAGATGAAATGCTTGCGGGTCAAAATTCGGCGGCAAACTCAATTGCTCGTCTTCCCTGCCACTGACAGAAAAGCGCAGGCAGTTTTGCCCGGGAAGCAATAAAACTTGTATCAACGTTACGCTTGTTGCTTGCACGCTAATACCGGCACCGGCGTTTTCATTCGTCAGTGTCAAGCATCGGATGCTCGCTTCCGCGGTGAAGGAAGAAGCCTCGATGCGTGCCCTTGCTTCCGCGTCAGTTTGCAGCGCGTTTTGCAGTGCTTGGCCATCCCGTGTTTCCCAGTCTCCGCTTACGCATTCCCACTGATCTCCTAACTTTTGCTGACGGCTAGTACAAGAAAAACCTTCGAGTGTTGGCGCGTTGGGTGCGGGCTGCGGAGCGAAGCTCGGCCCCAACACAATCATTTCCTGTCCCACCCAATCCAAAGGATCAATGCACATCAGCCGCGCACTGCCGTCGTCTGCCCAACGGTGGTAAACGCAAAACCACTGTTGGTTGTCAGGCCCGCGCACAACGGAATTATGCCCAGGCCCAACAACTTTGCCTGGTTGTGTTCGCAAAATCGGCAACACGTTGCTCCCGTCGCTGACCTGTTGCCATTCCTCTGTTGCAGCCAAATTATCGCTGAACGCATAGCTGACGCCGTAGCTGATATTCTGCCAGTTGCCGCCGCTGAACATCTGGTAATAACGTCCTTTGCGTTTCAGCACGCTTGGGCCTTCAACTGTATGCCAGCGCACCCCGCCTTTCGATGTTCGCTGCGGATCATATACCTGCCAGTCATACCGCGCTCGCGTTATGGGGCGCGGCTTCCCTGCCAGCGTAAACCAGTCAATCATTCGATCCATGACTGTGCCGGTGCCAATATGCGTGTGCGATAGAAAGTCGGTTGCGTAAAACAGATACTTCGCGCCGTCTTCGTCAACAAAGACGTGTGGATCAATCGCAAATTCTTCGGTGGTCAGTTGGCGTCCGCTATCAACAAATGGCCCCCCCGGACCCTCTGCAACTGCAACCCGGATTTGCATGCGCTCTTCATTCCCGACACTGTAGTACATCAAAAAGCGCCCGTTGTCGTAGCTGACTTCTGGCGCCCAGTAACACGTGTGGCCGCCGGGCAATGGTGCCATTGCGCTTCCGACCTCTTCCCAATGCATCAAATCGCGGGAATGCAAAATTCCAAAGCAATGCCCATCCGACCAAAAACCTGTCGAATAGGCCCAATATTCGCCGCAGTATTTAAGCACAAACGGATCGGCGAAGGGGTGTTTAGAAACTGGATTTAGATATGCCACATTGAATTCTGAAAAGTGCCGCTCCGACATCACCTTACCCTGTTCGCTTGCCTGTGGATTTATGCCGCCTGCGACAACAAATCATCAATCATTGTAGTCAATTGGCTGATGCCGTTTGGCCGACTGAACAACCTGTTACAGCCGACGGCTTTCGTTGTTCGCTGAATGGCCGCGCCGTCAGATTCCGCCAACGCGATGATCGGTAAATCCGGAAGCTGGGCGCCCGATCGCATAATATGCACCATCCAGGATTCCTCCGGGTTCAACTGATTCAGGTCCAACAAAATCAGGTCTGGGCGTTCACGTGTAGTAAAGTCGGTCAGGTCTTCGACTGCTTGCCCCAGGCTGGTTTCTTCGATCACGCGGTAGCCGCACTGCTGCAGCAATCCGCTCGTCGTTTCAACTCTATTTTCAATAACCATGATCGTCGGATTCTCTTTTTTCATTTTCATTCCTATTGATTGAAAAAGCGGCATCAGCAATTCCTGCCAAAGCCGCAAACCAAGTTTAGGCGGCGGACAACTGCGCCAATCGCGTGTCAACTTTGACAAGGTCGCGCCGCGGCAATGCCTGTCCGTTGCTGCCAATCTTCTTTTCGCCACTGATCTTTTTGAAAACCGTCAATGCTTGGGCAACCACTTGATCCATGTTGTAGTACTTATATGTTGCCAACCTGCCCACGAAGTAGGTCTTCGGTGTTGCATCGGCCAGCGCCTGATACTTTTTATAAAGCTCAGCGTTTTCCGGACGCGGCACCGGGTAATACGGATCTCCTTCTGCGCGAGGAAACTCGTAAACAATGCTCGTCTTTGTATGCTCTTGCCCTGTCAGGTATTTAAATTCGGTGACGCGTGTGTAGAGGTTATCGTTCGGATAATTCACAACTGCTACAGGCTGGTGGACCGGCGTATTGAGCGTTTCGTGCTTAAATTCCAATGACCGGTAGGGCAACTTGCCGTACCGATAATCAAAGAATTCATCCACTGGGCCGGTGTAAATCATTTGCTGATAAGGAATCAGCCTTTCAACCTCGCGGTAGTCCGTGTTCAGCATGACCTTGATGTTCGGATGCGAAAGCATGTTCTCAAACATCCGCGTGAAACCCCGCAACGGCATCGCCTGATAGGAATCAGTGAAATATCGGTTGTCACGATTGGTGCGAACAGGCACTCGCGCCGTCACCGTCGCATCCAGTTCCGAAGGGTCCAAGCCCCATTGTTTGCGTGTGTAACCGCGAAAGAATTTTTCGTAGAGTTCGCGACCGACGCGATTGACAACAACGTCTTCGGAGGTCCGAATCGGTTCGCGTTTTTCCGCCGCGGCAGCGAAAAAATCTTCGACCTGAAACGAAGTCAGGTTCAGGCCGTAAAGCTGATTGATCGTGTTCAGGTTGATGGGAATGGGCACCAATTGGCCGTCAACGCTGGCCAAAACCTGGTGCTGGTAAGAACGCCACTCTGTAAATTGCGAAAGGTATTGAAAAACCTCCTGCGAATTCGTGTGAAAAATATGCGGCCCATATTTATGGATCAACAAACCGTCATCGTTGTAACAGTCGTAGGCATTCCCGCCGATATGCGAACGCTTATCCACAATCAAGACTTTCTTTTGCGCCTGACTGGCCAAACGCTCGGCAATTACGCTTCCGGCAAAGCCCGCTCCGACAACCAGAAAATCGAACATCTTTTACCTTTCATGTATGACCAAAATTGAATGTTTCAGCTCGCTAACTGAATCTCCCCTTCAGCCTTTTAATTACGCTATGGTGATTTCAATCACCTTTAATCGCCGCTGACGGCGACGCTTTTTGCTATCGGCGCGAATCCCACGCTCATTGGAATTTGTTGGTTTTGGCCGGCATTGCGCCGTGCTGCCCCAGCTTCCTCGATCATGGCGCTCATCCGCGCCCAACTGCGGTCCCACGATGTACGGGATAGAAAGTCATCCGCGCGCCGTATTCTTTCGTTTGCCTCTTCTTCCTGGATCGCCTCAACAGCTTTGATGAACTGCTCTGCCGTGTCGGCAATGCGCACCAATCCCAATTCGCCGTAGGGGCGAATCACATCTCGGATTGAAGTGGAGATTACGGGTTTTCCCGCAGCCAGATATTCGGGCGTTTTGGTAGGGCTGATGAACCGCGTGGATTCATTTAGCGCAAATGGCAATAATGTGACATCCCAACTGGCTAAGTAGCTTGGCAATTCCGCATAAGATTTTCCGCCCAAATAATGAATATTTTTTCGTTGCGGTAATTCCGCCGGATCAATTTTGACCACCGGACCAATCATCACCAGATGCCAATCCGGTCGCAGGTCCGCCAAATGAGCCAGTAAAGCCAGATTCATACGCTCATCAATCACGCCAAAAAAGCCCAAACGCGGATGCGGAATCTGGCGCTGATCTTCGGGTTCGGTTTCTATTGTGCGTGCCTGCGCAAAGTGCGCTACATCCACGCTGCTGGGAAAGGCATGCACATTTGAATGCTGGCGGCATTTCGCTTCATACAAAGTTTGGCCTCCGGTAAAAACCAGATCAGCCAATGCAAACAGTTCGGCTTCCCGCTCTTTCAACTCAGGTGGCGCTCCCCGGAAAGCCGACAGCTCATCCATGCAATCGTAAATCACAGCGTTTGGACGCAAGTGTTGCGTAAAAGGCAAGGCCATCGGGGTGTAATACCAAGCCAGGTAATCAGTTATTTGTTCCTGCGCGAACAGATCATCAATCAGTTCGCGTAACATCGCGTTGACCGCTGTTTCATCGCTTCCTGTGGGCAGGTGAGGAAAAACGACATTCAATTTTCCTTCGCCCTTCCTGACTTCCAACCGTGGAAGTTCGGCGTCGAAGATAGGTTCTTCGATGAAAAAGACGCGTCGTTCACGCGCAGCGCGGCTCAGCAGATGCTGCGGCCGCTGATAAACAAAATCCCAGCGAAGATGGGAAAAGCAGATCAGATCGGATTTGTTGTCTGACTTGGCCTTACTATTACTCAAGCTAGACAAAGTACTATTCTTTGCATGCGACATTTGAACCTCCTCCATAAAACCAGCGTGTATTTGTAACAACAAGAATCTTTAGGCTGCTGTGTCTTTTTCGCAGACGGTGAAGCAAGACAGAAGTCCAAACTTAGCGTCTTTGTCTGTGTATGTTTTTCTGAAATTTTGACCAGCGAACTAAAAGAATGGCAATCTTTATGCCGCCAAGGTGGCCTTTCACGGCAGTAAAGAAAAAAGCAGAGTTATCCTGAGGTTTATCCAGACTATCCTTTGTCAATAAAGGGATTGGCTCACTCAAGAAAAGAGATTAAATGCAGGGCTTCTCTCGATTGAGAAAAAGCAGCTAAGGAAAGCAAGAAATTTGACTAAGGAAAAATAGCAGTCATTTAATTATTCAAGATCAAATTTCGTATCCCCTGAAGACATTGCTGCTAAATCATACGCAAATTGAGGTTTGATTCCATGGTTCACCACAAACCAACCAAACAGGAATTACTGGCTGCCGTTGGAAAAACGCTGCCCGATGTAATTGCCAGCGGATTGCGCGTGCTTTTCTGTGGAATCAATCCGGGGCTTTATACGGCGGCGGTTGGCCATCATTTTGCCCGGCCAGGAAATCGGTTCTGGCCGACGCTATACAAGGCTGGGTTTACAGACCGCTTGTTTTCCCCGCACGAAGAGCAGGAATTGCTAAACCTTGGCTATGGGCTTACCAACCTGGTTGCACGCGCGACGAATTCAGCAGCGGAACTGGCCAGGGAAGAGTACGTTCGCGGGGCAGAAATTCTAAATGACAAACTCCTGCAATATAGGCCTCAATGTGTAGCCTTCGTTGGTCTGGGTGCTTATCGGGCAGCGTTCAATTTCCCAAATGCACCTGTCGGGCCGCAACCACACCAGTTGCAAGGCGCAATGGTTTGGACCTTGCCCAGTACCAGCGGGCTAAACGCCAACTATCGGCCTGACGATTTGGCGCAATTGTTTGCCAGACTTCGCGAAACTATTAACGAAAAATCGGGTTTGTCGTCCTGATCTTCAGCAGTCAGTTCCCTGGCCGAATTCCTCCTCATCAGCCTTTTGACGAAGATGAGCGAGCTGCTTTGGCTTGGGATTTCTTTGCCGAAGACGATTGCTGCGCCAGCTTCGGCAAAATTTCCTGTTCATAAAACTGAAAAAATCCTTCCTGATCTTCGCCAACTTGGTGAATCCAAACGTGAGTGTAACCAGCCTCAACATACTGATTGATCTTTTCAAGATGCTTTTCAGGGTCAGCGCCACAAACAATGTCTCTGGTAACGTCTTCCTCTCTCAACATCTTGGCCGCCTGTTCAAAATGGGCAGGGACAGGCAATACCTGCGAC
>CAZXHW010000199.1:0-10805 GCA_964639915.1 uncultured Heliomicrobium sp. | reverse complement strand
CCCCAAGACGACCACTACGACCCAAAGGCTTCGCCGGAAAAACCGATCTGGGAAATGGTAGACATCAAGTTCGTCAAAAAGTTCGACGTGCCGCTGTCGTTGGATGATCTGCGTCCTGTGGCGGCGCTGGAAAAGATGGAATTGCTGAAACGAGGGTCAAGACTGTCGGTTCAACCCGTAACCGCCGCCGAATGGAAGGCCATTGAAAAGTTGGCGGAGAAGAAAGCAAAAGCAAAATAAATATTTGGGCCGCAATTCAACCCTGCATACAGCAAAAAGATATCAAGGATGAGCATGCCGAAAGACATTCGATTCTCGCCGGAGCTATTCACCTTCCTGGAAGAACTGAAAGCCAACAACAACCGAGATTGGTTTGAAGCCAATCGCCATCGGTATCTGGAATTTGTGCGCGAACCGATGCTGGCGTTCATTGCGGCGTTTCGGCCTCGACTGGCGACCGTCAGCCCTTTCATGATTGCTGATCCAAAATCGAATGGCGGTTCGATGTTGCGGCTGTACCGCGACCTGCGCTTTTCAAAATCCAAAGACCCGTACAAAGCGATGGCTGCCGCGTACTTCTGGCATCAATCCGGCAAAGAAAACACGCCGGGGATTTACCTGCATCTTGATCCTGAGCATTGTTATCTGGGAATCGGACTTTGGCGACCTGCGACAGCTATTCGCCGAGACATCGCCGACGCCATCGCCAATCATCCTGAAGAGTGGAAAGCAGCCATTTCCAGCCGCCCCTTCAAAGCCAAATTCAAATTTGGCGGCGAATCATTAGCCAAGTTACCCAAACAATACGATCCCGATCATCCTTTTGCCGAAGACCTTCGCCGCAAAGATTTCATGGTCGCCGCCAATTTCACACGCCAGCAGGCCTGCGCCAAAGACTTCCTGGATCGCGTCGAAAGCCTTTGCCAACTCAGCAAACCGTTTATGGAGTTTTTGGCGAAAGCGGCTGGATTGAAATGGTAATGTAAGGAAATGGATTCCTTACCGTCGGTCACGCAAAATTGACAGATAAGCCTGCCAGGGCCCGACTGCGTCGGCATAGATTTTCGCCATTGTTCGAGCAATCTGTCCCACATGATCCAGATCATGCACCGTCCACGTCGCCAATAATTGACCAAGCGTTACTGTCCCAAATTCAGGATGCTGGCCTGTTCGGCTTAAATCCTCATTCGTTAGATTCAGGGACAACAAGGCGGCGACGCTTTCTCGCCGCAATGCGTTAAAGGTCGCAAGCAGCTCCGACAAGTTCGCGTTGTGGCTTTCTGTAAATTGTGCGGTTCGATCAAATGGAGGAAATGGCCGGGTTTCGCCCGCCAGAATGTGCCGCACTCGCGGCATCCAATCCGTGCGTTCGCCGTGGATCAGATGGCCGATGACATCGTACGGCGACCAGGTGTTGTCGCCTTCGGTTGCAGTGGTCCAGACATCGGGCAATCCTTCAAGCAGCGCCGCCAAACTGGCAGGCGTTCGCTCCAGGATTGCCACGATGTCTTTCAGGTTAGGCAGGTTAGGGTTGTTTTCGTCCATGGGGTTGGTAATAAAAACAGTAGCCTCCCCTTATCGGGAGCGTCTCGCCTTTTTCTTCTTGTGATAATGGTACGCCGTACCGGCTCCAGCGCCTGCACCAGCTCCGATCAGCGCGCCTTTTTTGCCACCAATTAACGCTCCGGCTCCGGCTCCAATAGCCGCGCCAATGCCAATGCGTTTTGCGGCTTTTTTCTTGCCTGCTTCCGGGTTACGGCGGCGGCGTTGCGCTTCTGAGGTTGTCGCCAAGCTCATGGTGAGCATGCACGCGATCAGAAGCATTGAGATCAGTTTTAGTAATTTTCTTTCCTTCATCCTCTTTCTCCTTTGGGGGAAATTCGTCACTTGCGATGACGATGGTTTATGTTGAAGGGAGAGTAGCTGAGTGGATTCTATCGGTATGAAAGACACGCTTCAACAGCAAGTCCCGTAAAGATGGCTGAAAGCTTTTCAGGCTCTAACCCTCTCTACGGGACTAACGGTTTTATTCGTGCTTTATCTGACGATAAAGTGAACTAGGGACGATCCTTGAACTTGTCGTTCAAACGTTGATGTTTGTTCGACATATCCACCGGACGACCCGCGATAAACATCTGTTTGACCTTCGTGCGGAATTCCAGAATGTCGCCGTCGGTGATGACCAGATTGGCCAGCTTGCCGACTTCGATGCTGCCGATGGCTTTGTCCACGCCAAAGATTTGCGCGGGATAAATCGTGACGCCCTTCAACGCTTCGTCTTTCGGCAAGCCGAACGCGGCCGAAGTGCCTGCTTGGTAAGGCAGCAAGCGAATATCCCCCGGGCCGTTTTCGCTGGCATTGGCAGTCGCAAAAGCGAATTTCACTCCGGCTTTGTGCAATGCCGCCGCTCGTGAATACCCCTCATCGTAAGGCGTGTCTTCGCCGCGCGGCACTTCGTTGACCGAACCCAGCACGACTGGAATGTTTTTCTCTTTTAGTTCCTTTGCGACTTTGACGGCTTCGTCTCCTCCGTCAATGACCAGCTTCAGTTTGTATTTGTCAGCCAGTACAATCGCGCCTATGATTTCCGCAGCGGTGTTGGCCGAGACGAATACATGAACGTCGCCTTTGATGACAGGAATCAGCGCTTCCAGGCCCAAATCAATTGGCCGCGCCGGAATGCTCTTGTCGCTGGCAGCAGCTTCTTTGGCTTTCGAATACAATTGAGCGTCTTCCAGTTTTTTCTTCAAAGAATCAAGCTGGCGTTCGCGCTGCTGACGGGCTTGATCGTTTGCTCCGCCAGGAAAAGCGCCGCCAAAGCCGCCACCTCGCCCACCGAACCCGGCTCTGGGGTAATTCAGTTGCATCGCGGCAGGAGACAGCAACTTCATTTCGTGCTGCGTCCAGCCGTCCAGATTCATCAGCGCGCATTGCCCGGAAATCAATCCACCTTGCGGGCAAGTCAACACCGTCGTCACACCATTCATTCGCGCAACCGGAATCAATTCGCTATTCGGATTGACGGCAGTGATGGCTTTCATGTTGGCGTTGAAATCACCAATTTCGGTCGTGTCCACTGTGCCGTTCGTTCCGTTCACAATGGTCATAACTTCGGTCAATCCCAGGATTGTGTTGGAATCAATCAAGCCCGGATAGACCGATTGGCCCGTCGCATCAATGATTTTGGCGTCTTTGGGAATTGCGACCGTTGCGCCAACAGCTTCGATCTTACCGTTTTTGACAAGAATCGTGCCTTTTTCAATGACACCGTTGGTGACCGTGACAATCTTCGCGTTGCGAATCGCATACGTTCCCTGCTCTGACTTCGATTGCGCCAGCGCCGACGTTGAAAGGCAAAAGGCAGAGATCAAAAGGCAAAAGACAAAAATTCGGACTTTCATTTTGTTTGGTTTAGGAAAGGGATTCATGAACAAAGTTCTCCTACTTCAGCAACCAGGGCAAAAGGCAAATTCATTTTTTGATACTTGCCTTTCGCCCTTTTACTTCTTCACTGTTTTCTTCTTCGCACCACGTTTCCGTGCGGGTCGTATTCATCTTCTTCAGCCCACGTGGGAATGATCGGTTGCGGTGTAGTTGTCGGCTGAGCAACGCCCGGCGTGCGGCGTTCTTTTTCGATCAACTCTTTTTTCTCTTTGGCAATGACCTCGCGCATTTCCAGGTCTTTTTTGCGGTCGAAATACACCACGCCTTCGATCATCGTGACTTCCGGGCGCGAATAGATGCTGAACGGATGGCCGTTGAAGAGCACCAAGTCAGCATCTTTGCCGACATCAATGCTGCCGACGCGTTTGTCCAGGCGCATTTGAATTGCGGGGTTCAGCGTAATCAGCCGCAGAGCTTCTTCTTCTGTCAGGTCGCCATACTTCATGACTTTGGCGGCTTCCATGTAAAAGCGGCGGCCGTAATCGGCGCTGTCTGAGTGAATGGAAACTACGATTCCGTGCCGGGTCATAATTGCAGCGTTGTAAGGAATGGCATCGTACGCTTCCATTTTGTAGCCCCACCAGTCCGGCAGGATCGAAGCCGATGCGCCGTGTTTGGCAATTTCCGGCGCAACTTTGTACCCTTCCAGCACGTGTTGCAGGGTGCGAACCTTCACACCAAATTCTTCGCACAACCGCAACAACATGACGATTTCGTCAGCGCGGTAACAGTGCGAGTGAATATCAATTTTGCCTTTCAGAATGTCGGCGATGGCGTCCAGTTTCAGATCGCGACGAGGAGGCAGCGGATCTTCGCCACGTTTTTTGGCCAGTTCGTATTCATCCCATTTGGCAATGTATTCGCGGCCCTGAATGAAAGCTTCACGAATGGTTTCTTCGACGCCCATGCGTGTAGCCGGAAACCGGCGCGTTGCTCCGGGAATGTTGGGCCGGTTGGATTGTTTCGGATTTTCGCCAAGGGCGAATTTGATCGTGCGCGGAGCATCCGGAATCAACATGTCGCGAACAGGCTGGCCCCATTTCAACTTGATCATGGAATTCTGCCCGCCGATGGCGTTGGCACTACCGTGCAGTTGGTGAATCAAGGTCATCCCACCAGCCAGCCGCTGGTAAATGTTGGGATCAAGTGGGTTGATGACATCGCCCATTCGCACCATCGAAGTGACGGAAAGCGTTCCTTCGTTTGTTCCGTCCAGCGCGGAATGTGAGTGTGAATCCACAAAGCCCGGCGTGACATACATTCCGGTCGCGTCAATGACTTTGGCATTGGCTCCGGCTTTGACTTCGGCGACTTTGCCGACAGCGGCGATCTTACCGTTGCGGATCAGAATCGCGCCGCCTTCGATTGTTCCGTGCGAAGCGGTCATGACCGTCGCATTTTTGATCAAAATCTCTTCGTTGCCCTGAGCCAGCGCAGTCGCGCCGAAAGCCAAAGTCGCAAGAAGAAGTGAAAGAATCATTGTTCTGTATTTCATACTTTTCTCCTTAGTTACTCTTTCGGCGTTTTGCTGCCGGTGAAATCAGAATTGCGGCCCATCATTCCCATTTGACCGCTGATTGCATTGCCTTCGATTTTGCCTTTCAACGTTCCGGCCATCGTCTGACCGTTCGGCGTTGTCAAGGTGTATTCAAGTTCGATTTCGTTGCCTTTAATCGTGCCTTTGGTGATGGGCGCTGCGCCAAACTGCATATTCAATTCGCCTGTGACGGCTTCGCCATTCTGTTGCAAGTTCGCAGTCAGCTTCATCTCACCGCGCGGCGAATTAATTGTCAGCGTCCAGGAACCAGCAGCCAGTCCGGCTCCCGTCGAAGCATCACTTGGTGGACTCGCTCCACCGCCGGGACGCCCGCCACCAGGACCTCTGCCGCCACCGGGACCGCCAAAGCCGCCAGGACGTTGCTGCGGCGCTTCGGCTTTGATTTCGAAGTATTTGCCATCCACAAACACGTATTTGACTTTGGTGTCACGGGCAAACAGGTCTCCGCTGGTGACAATCAGGTTGGCGATTTTGCCTTTCTCAATGCTGCCAAGTTGTTCGCCAAGACCAAAAAGTTTCGCTGGATAAATCGTCATCGCTTTCAAGGCTTCGTCCTTCGGCAATCCTGCTTCGACGGCTCGCCCTGCATTGACAATGAAATCCGTCGAGCGGGCAAGCGTTCCCGAAGTAAACGCGAATGGCACGCCAGCCTTGAGCAAAGTCGCCGCCGCTTTCGGAGCATCAGCGCGTTCGCGAAGCGTTCGCAACGATTCGCTTTCCGGATCTTCCAGTCCTGCGGGCTTTTGCGGATAGCTCAAGCTAAGCAGCACCGTTACGTTTTTCGACTTCAGCCAATCGGCGTTCAGGTAGCTTTGCGTCGCTCCCGAAACATACAACTTCAGATTGAACTCCTCGGCTAGCACAACGGCACGTTCAATTTCGCGCTGCGAACTTGCTGTAATCACCAGTGGCATTTGGCCGTTGATGACAGGCTGCAACGCAGCCAACGATTTATTAATTTTTGGGCGCTCTGCCCCGCGCGGATTTTTCTCGTACCGGCTCCATTCATCACGGTAATGTTGCGCGTCCAGAAATGACTGGCGCAAAAATGCAATCACGCCCATTGGCGAACCGGGATAGCTTCCGCCAAAACCGCGTCCGCTGCCTAGTGCAACATTCATCGTGACAGGAGCTTTCAGAATCAGCTTTTCTCCGGCTTCGGTTCCCAGATTGATGACGGCGCTTTGCCCTTGAAAAACTCCGTTGCGCGGAGCGGTCATCGCCGTGGTGATTCCGGCGGAGCGTTGTCCGTCAAATGTGGTTTCGGCAACCTGCAACTGATCCGTCACTGTGACTTCGGGCAACAGTCCTGCTCCGGACGGTTGGGCTGATTGTGCGGCCATTTGCGCCAGAAAGAATTGCGCCGGATCGCCTGTCGGAGCCCCGCCGCCACCACGGCCTTGGCCCTGTCCAGCTTGCGTTTCGGGCCGAAGTCCATAAGTGCTATGAGAGTCAATCAAACCGGGGTAAACCGTCATCCCCGTGGCATCAACGACGCGCGCGTCCGCAGGAACGGGAACATCGGCGCCTACGGCCTGGATCAGGCCATTGCGGACGACAACTGTGCCTTTGGGGATTATTGCTCCGGTAACGGTGACAACCGTGCCGCCGCGAATTGCATAGGCTTCACCCTGTGATTGCGCCAAGCTGGCTTGATTGGTCCAAATCGCCAATCCCGCCAGCGAGACAACACAGGCAAGCGCGAATAGGGAAATACGCTTCTTCACTGAAGTAGCTCCTGTCTTTTTTAATTCTGTTTATGCGGAAAGGATTGATTGAGTTAAGCAAACCTTGTTCGATTTGCTCAACGAATAAGACTGATTTGCGCCCGCAACAGTTACAGCTTTATTGCCAAAACGCGCACGTAATCTAGCCGACTCAACAGCGAAGCGCAATAAGGCAAAATGCTAAAACCCCTTCTTACACAATGCAAAACCCTAACAATTTTGTGCCCTGGAACTTTATTGGCTGGCGCTTTGCTCGCTTAAACGAGAACTATTGAAAGCCGTATTTGGACATCTCCGCAACCTGAACTTACAATGCGCCGCACTCCAATATCGCAACTTCAAATCAGGACGAACCGCAATGAGCAAAACAACGCGCAGAGAATGGCTGCAAGGGTTGGCGCTAACTGCATTAGCTTCAAGCCAGTTGTCTGCACAAGAGCCGCAGGAAAAGAAACCGCCGCAACCGCTTTCGATTACCGAATACGAACCGAAAAGCATGCTCCACGTAAAGGAAACGAAGGTTGAGCGCGCGCGCTTTCCGGTCATTGATTTTCATACGCATTTGTCATTTACCAACGCTTCCGGCGAAGTCGAAAAAGCCAATTTTCGTGGCAAGCGCGAAGAAGTTTTGCCAGTCATGAACAGCAAAAACATCCGCACGATGGTCAACCTGACCGGCGGATACGGCGCTGCGCTGGAAGAAAACCTGCGGTATTGGCAACAGCCGAACCCGGACCGCTTCATCACGTTCACCGAACCGTGGTTCAAAAAATCCGCTGATCCGAACTACTCAAAATTCCAGGCCGAACAAATCGAGCGCGCCGCAAAGCTTGGAGCAAAGGGCCTAAAGGTTTTGAAAACGCTTGGCTTGTTTCTGCGCGAACCAGCCACAACCGGCAAGCTGGTGCTGATTGACGACCGCCGTTTCGACACAATGTGGGAAGCCTGCGCCGCTGCGAAATTTCCCGTGGCGATTCACACGTCAGATCCCGAAGCATTCTTTCTGACGATTGATCGTTTCAACGAACGCTTCGAAGAACTCAACGCGCACCCCGACTGGTCATTCAACGGTAGAGACTTCCCCAGCAACCGCGAATTGCACGAAGCCCGGTTGCGCGTGGTAGCCCGGCATCCGAAAACGCAGTTTGTCTTTTTGCACGTCGGCAACGCTGAAGATTTGGCCTGGGTGTCAGAATGGATGGATCGGTATCCCAACATCGCGGTCGAAATCGGCGCACGCATTGGCGAGCTCGGCCGCCAACCGCGCGCAGCACGAAAGTTTTTCGATAAATATCAGGATCGAATCTTGTTCGGAACCGACGCCATTCCGCATGGAAATGAAACGCCGCAGCAGGTTTTCGGCGAATTGCTGTACGAGATTTATTACCGCTTTCTGGAAACCGAAGACGAGTATTTCGATTACGCTCCGGCGCCGATTCCCCCGCAAGGCCGCTGGCGAATTTATGGCTTGGGCTTGCCGGATCAAATTTTGAAGAAGGTCTATCACCAAAACGCCGAGCGATTGCTGCGGCTGTAATGACTGTTTTTTCTCCCACGAAGGCACACGAAGAAAACACGAAGATGAAAAAGAGATGCTTCAGTTTCTTCGTGAAACTTCGTGTGACTTCGTGGGAAAACTTTTTACTTCCAGGAGATCCACAATGAAACGTATGCGTTATTGTGTCGCAGCTTGCTTTTATGTCGCACTGGCAACTTTGGCTTTTCAATCACCAACGCCCACCACGCACGCCCAAAAAGTCAAAAACGATCCTGACAAGAAAGAATGGATTCAGTTGTTCAATGGCAAAGACCTGAAAGACTGGAAAGTCAAAATCCGTGGCTATGCGCTCGGCGATAACTTCGGCAACACCTTTCGCGTCGAAAACGGAATGATGAAAGTCGGCTATGAGAAATATGACCAGTACAACGAACGCTTCGGCCACATCTTTTACAAGCAAAAGTTTTCGCATTACCTCATCGCTGCCGAATACCGCTTCATAGGTGATCAGTGCCCCGGCGGTCCAAGCTGGGCGACCCGCAACAGCGGGATCATGCTCCACTGCCAGTCCCCGGAAAGCATGGGCAAAGACCAGGACTTCCCTATTTCCATCGAAGCGCAATTGCTCGGAGGTTTAGGGAAAGGTCCGCGCACTACGCTGAACCTTTGCACGCCCGGAACGAACGTCGAAATGGACGGCAAACTGTTTACGCCGCACTGCATCAACTCGAAATCGAAAACCTACGACGGAGACCAATGGGTTCGCGCCGAAGTTCTGGTGGATGGCGACAAACAGATCAAACACATGATTGACGGCCAGACGGTGCTGTCTTACGAAAAGCCGCAAATTGGCGGAGGCAACGTCAGCGGCCACGATCCCGCGGTGAAAAAAGATGGCATGTTGCTCACGGAAGGCTACATCTCGCTGCAAAGCGAAAGCCATCCCGTCGAATTCCGCAAAGTCGAACTGCTGAATCTGGTCGGCTGTATGGATGCGAAGGCGTCAAACTTCAAGTCATATTACGTGCAAGCCGACAACTCGAAATGCCAGTACGACAAAAAGGCAGCGAAAAAGTAGATGACCGACAAACCCCAGGTCATCTTTTTTGACGCCGCTGGAACCTTGTTTGAAGTGCGAGGCAGCGTCGGTGAAATTTACAGTCGCATTGCCAGCCAATATGGCAGTGAAGCCGATGCCGAACAGTTGCAGCAGAGCTTTGCTCGGTGGTTCCGGCTGCAACCACCGATGGCATTTCCGGCAGGCACGCCGAATGACAAGCTGCGCGAAATGGAAAAAGGATGGTGGCGAACTTTGGTCAGGACTGTTTTCGCCGATTGCGCTACGTTCTCTCATTTCGATGAATTCTTTGACGATGTCTTTGAACAGTTTCGCAAACCGGAGCTCTGGCAGGTTTTCGACGACGTAATTCCTACGTTGACAGAGTTGAAGCAGCGCGGCATTCGGCTTGGTGTCATTTCCAACTTCGATTCGCGGCTGGACGATTTGCTGCAAGCGCTTGATGTGCGCCAGTTTTTCGATTCGGTTCACATTTCAACACGAGCCGGAGCCGCAAAACCCGATCCAATGATTTTCGATACGGCGCTTGCCTTTCACAACATCGAAGCGCAGCAAGCCTGGCACGTAGGCGATTCCTTGCGCGAAGACATTGAAGGTGCACAGGCTACTGGAATTAAAGCTATCTTGATTGATCGAAAAACTCATCAAACTGAGAATATGTGTTGCATTTCCAGCCTTACGGAACTTCTGCCCCTTGTTAACCATGAAACACAACTTTCCTAGACCAGGAGCTCTGCTCTGCATTCTTTGCGTAATGGCACTTGTTGTTATTGCGCCGCTAACGCCTCACTTCTCAGCCCAATCGCCTGCGGTAATCAAGCTGGGCATTGGCCGCAAGTATTCCACCATCGAACGCATGAACCTGGATCGGCTTCGCGCGGTGAATGCTGACAAGCTGAAAATTCAAAAAGGGCGGCAAGCCGTTAAGCTACAAACCGGCTTAGGCGATTACAAAGCGATTTTGCACGCACATGCCGAGGATTCGGCTCACACTGGGGGCACAAGACCGGAGTTGCTGGCGGCGGCAAAGCGCGTTGGCGTGAAGATCATTATGCTGACCGATCACGTGCGGCCTCCGAAGGATTTCATCAACGACAGTTGGCGCGGATTGCGCGAAGGCGTGCTGTTTATTCCCGGGGCTGAAAGCGAAGGTTTTCTGGTGTATCCGCAGCGTTCGATCATCGCGGCGCACATCAACAAAAGCTTCAAATCGCGCGACGAATACGTCCGTCTGGTAAAAGAACCTGTCGGCAAAGATCGTGGCGACATCTTCTTGTCGCACGTCGAAGAAAAAGGCGATTGGGATACGAGTCAATTGGATGGGCTGGAAATTTACAACATCCATTCCGACTTGCTGGATGAAAATGAGTTTGTGCGTTGGCTGCAAGGGGCGTTCACCAATTCCGACCGGCTGAAGCACTTTGAACAAGGGCTGACTGAATTCCCTGCTGAGGTCTTTGGCGCGTTGCAGGATTATCTGCCGACCGTCATTGCCAAGTG
>CAZXHW010000198.1:0-10829 GCA_964639915.1 uncultured Heliomicrobium sp. | reverse complement strand
GGCGATGCTCCCGGCCATTGCCACTCGAAGCCGCCTTCTAGCGATAAGATCCGCAGCGCGGTAGTTAATCAGCAAACAAACTAATCCTGCGACCAAATACCCAATGACTGATGCCTGAGCCACATAGTCGAGAGGCTTACGCCATTGAAGCCTCATAACCCAGACTAACAAAATTGGAGACAACCGGCCCGGACCATAAACAGGCAACAAGATCAAAAGAAACGGCAAGTAAAGCCAGGTTTCCAACCGCGGCCAACGGTGCAATAGCGGTGAGCGGTCCGGAAAGATCAGAAAGAAATGCACAAAGACAGGAAAAAAAATGATGCTCGCGACTGAAGCGACTCCGGCAATCAGGGCCAGCCAGGCTGGCAAATTTTCAGGGCCGTTCCCCACAAAACCAACGATTGTCCCCAGCATAACAGCCAGCAGCCTGACCTGTTTGTCGTCAGACCTTAGAAGAAAAACGGCCCACCCAGTCAGCAAAAAAAGAAAGCTTACGTAATGAATCGGATCGAACGCTGTGCCTGACTGATAGGGAACAGTTACGATCGAAACATCGAGTGATTTACCATCTCGTAAGACTGTCAAAGTAAAGCGAGTTTCCGGTGGTGTTTCACTATTTAACAAAATGCCAGGATTGTCCCAGATCTTTACGCCATTAATCGCAATCATTTTATCGCCGACCTGCACTAACCCAGTTGCTGGCCCATTCTCATTCACATAAGTAATTTTCGGATCGCTTTTACCGTCCCAGCTTGCAGAATAGCCATCAGAACTCCCTTTTCTAGGCAAAAAGAGAGAGTAAATATAGAGAGCAAAGTAAGCCGACATCAGCGTCAGCAAAGTCCCGTAGAGTAATATCCTTGTACGTTTTGACATTGATTCTCCCCGATTCGTCAGGACAGGTTCACTTCACTTTCAACACGACAAACGTCACATCGTCATCTTGCGGCCTGCCACTAGCCCAGGCGTCACCAGCACTCACAAAGTGGTCAATGATTTCGCGCGGCGAAGCGTGTGCGCTGTCAGCCAGCGCATTCGAAGCGCGCCAATAATCGAACATTTCGCCTTCGGGATTGAACCGTTCCGGCAACCCATCGCTCATCATCACCACAACATCACCGCGACCGACTGCAAGCTCCTGTTGGTGATAGACGTAACCGGAAATACTTCCCAGCGGCATTGTCTTGATCAAAACCTCTTCCACTGCTTGATCCTTTGCGCGATAGATCAGCATCGGCGGCATCCCAGCAGATGATATTTTAAGCTGAGGGCCAGCCAGCCGAATTACTGTCAATCCCATAAACAACGACCGCAGATTCATCTTTTTCAACACGCGTGAAGACCGGTTCATCACCGGCAACAATTCTGACTCATCCGCAAAGCAGTGAAACAAACTCTTCATTGCGGTTACGACTGTCCCAGCTTTCAATCCATGACCAGTCGCGTCCCCGACAGCTACGGTGAGCGTGCCGTCAACCGCCAGGTGAAAGTCGTAGTAGTCTCCGCCAACTTCCGTGGCAGTTTTCATATAAGCAGCAATCTCAACTCCTGGCAGTTCTGGCAAATTTTTTGGCAACATTGAAAGCTGCAACTGGCGGGCTTCTTCCAACTCTTTGGCGCGCTGCTCATTCTCTGCTTCGATCTCTTCGCGGCGTCTGGCTTCTTCAATCATCCGTTCGACCAACCGCGAATTCTCAATCGCAAAGGTTGTTGGGCCGGCCACGCTCATCAATAGAACCTTGTCTTCTCGTGAAAAGGGTAAATCTCCCAGACGGGCGCCCAGCGAAATGATTCCGGGCATTCCCTGCCGCGTCACCAGCGGCAACAGCAAAGCAGATTTCATTGGCTGCAGATCAGCGTCGTCTGACCAATTAACTTCCAGTGGCTGGCCTGATTCTTTCAAGGCCGGGATTACCTGTGAGCTTCCATGCAAACGAAATGGCTTCTGACATACTGAAGCCTTTCCATCGCTGGAGCTAAATTCACAGGAATAATCGCTGGAATAATCCCCTGTTGATTCTTCCAGCAACAGGACGACAACATTTTCTGTCTGCAAAGCGGATTGAATTTGGGTTGCGACCAGTTCACACAATTGCGGCAGGCTGGTGGTTGAGCGAAGCGTTTCGGTTAAGTCAGCAATGATTTGGTGTGAGTCATACGATTCACGGAAAAACTTTCGATCAATGATCGGCGCCAGGTATTTATCGTGCAGTCTGCTGGTGAATTTCCACGTCGCAATTCCGACTGCCGCCGACACAATACCAACCACCAACCCGGACGGCTTGATGCGGCTGAAGACATAAGTCAGCAGCGCCGTCACGACCAGCGTCACCGCGATTACTTCCAGCAGGGTTGAACCGCGCGAAACCAGTAGGTACCGAACGCCGCGCCGGATGATCAAACTAACGGGAATGACTTGATGCCGGATGATTGCGTAAGCAAACGACAAAGGAATCAGCGGCAAAGTGAACAGCAGCATCAAGTCCAAACATTGCCAAACTAATGGGAAGACACTGTTCAAGCCGGAAAATTCACCAAGCGGCATCAGGAACAGATTGAAAAAGCCTGCTCCGCTACCCGCGACGACAACTCTTAGTCGGCGACGATCCGCCGGGGTTGCCGCTCGATAATTGATAGCCAGCACAACCAATCCAAAAAATAACAGACCCACCGTAAAAACCATTCCCAGCAAGCCAAACCATCTCTGGTGCAGCAACCACGTTGAGCGCATCCAGGCTGCAATCACCGTTGGCAACCTTTCCGGGCCAAAGGTCGGCAGGACGAAAAGCGAAAACAACCCGTAAACGATCAACAGAGTTCTGGGAAATCGCTTCAAAACAGGAGAGCGATCAGGAAAGTACAAAAAGAAATGAACCAGAATGGGAATGAAGCATAAGCCAATTAGCTTGGCGAACCGCACAATTTCAACGATCTCTTGTGGAAAGCCATCAACGGTGCCACCCAAGATCGCCGTATAGCTTCCAAGCATTAACGCCAACAACCAGGCTTGTTTGTCCGCTGGCTTGAGTGCAAACACGATCAATGCGGTAAAAAGAAACAGGAGATTGATCAAGGGCATCAAGGCTACTTGAAAAAGATTCACAACTCGCGGAACTGTTTGCAGAGAAATTTCAAGCTTTTGCTGGTTCCGGCTTATGGTCATTGAATAAGCTGTCCCTGCAGGAACGCTGCGATTCAGGTTCAATATAGATGGCTGTCTTTGAGGATTAACCCCGTTAAGGGCAAGAATCACATCGCCGACTTGCAATTGGCTGGCTGGGCCTTTTCCGTCCACAGAGATAATGATTGGCCTTCCATCAGTCCATCTCGAACTCCAACCGTCGTAACTTCCCAGAAACGGCCCATAGGCGACTGCTCCCCAATGTATGAACATTACGAGAAAGAAAAGCGCCCCCAGAGCGAGTCTAAGCCTGTTTGCCATTCGGATCCCTCAATTGTTGCAGTAGTGAAAGTTGCGAGTCGAGGCGATTATGCTAAGATTGGTCGCACTTTCAAGCTTTACAAATTTTCCATAGCTTTTATTTCTGTTGGAGGTTATCTCAACGTGCCAAATCCGTTTGCGATTCAGTCATCGGTTGAAGACGGTCTTTCGATTATTACTCTGGAGGGATTTGTGGATGCTCACACCGCGCCACAATTTGAAACCGCCGTGCAATCCGAAATTGACGCCGGGCGAATTCGCCTGATTATTGACTGCGAAAAATTAAGTTACATCTCTTCCGCAGGGCTGGGAGTTTTCATGAGCTTTGTTGAAGAGGTCCGTGATCGTGGTGGCGACATCAAAATTTGCGGCCTGGTCCCAAAGGTCAAACACACATTCGACATTCTTGGCTTTCAAGACATTTTTGAAATGCTTGAAAATCAACCCGCCGCTAAACAAAGCTTCAATGCAAACTGACCCTGTCTGCCACAAACTGGCAAAATAGGAGGCTACAAAACGATGGCCGCCATCGAAAGAAAATTCACCCTGCAAGTGCCCTCGTCCACGGAAAACCTTGCGCTGATCCGTGAATTCGTCACCAGTATCGGCAGACAAGCCACTTTGACGGATGAGGACATTAACAACCTTGAGCTGGCCGTTGACGAAGCCTGCGCGAATGTCATTGAACACGCTTACGGACACGACATCACCAAAGATGTCAGTGTGCGCGCCACATTCGACGACGAAAAGCTGAAAATTTCTGTGATTGATGAAGGGCTCGGATTCGACCCAGGCAAAGTGAACGAGAAATCCCTGGACCAATTGGTTCACGAACGTCGCTCAGGCGGCTTGGGCATACGAATCATCAAATCCCTGATGGACGAAGTCAGCTATGAAATTGAACCCGGCCAGAAGAACGAACTTCACATGACCAAGCTGATCAAGAAATAGCCCGCCGTATGACAAAACCAAATGTTTCGAAACTGGAAACCACTCTGGAATCCGCGGAAGCGCTTCTGGAATCGGCGCAACTGCTGCATTCATCCTTAGACCTGGATCAACTGCTGCGCCATTTGCTGCGATCCGTAATGGGACGCTTGTTGGTCAGCAAAAGCCTGATTGCTGTAGCCGATGACGGAACAATGAAGTTGGCGCTGGTTCGCGGCACGGCAAAATTGACAGTCGGCCAGGAATTCGACGAACAAGCGGCCCGTGCCGCAGGCATTGAACTAATCCTGCCAATTGGCGACGAATCCCAGCCAGTCGGCTTTCTTGGTATCAACAATCCAGCGAGCAAAAAAATTGGCGACGATGGATTGGAATTCCTGAGAGCGTTGTTGGGAATCGCTGCCAGCGGCATTTCCAACGCCCGCGCGCATACTGAGGTCCAACAGCTTAATCAACAGCTTGATCAAAAAGTTCAGGAACTGAAAACCCTGCTTGATCTGGTCCGCGGATTGACTGGGACAATTGAACCCGATGAAGTTGCGCAATTGCTGATGCTGACACTGACAGGACGCTGGGCGGTTCGCCGCTACGCACTGGTCGCCTGGAAAAAAGGCCACCCTCCTGTATTGCGCATGAAAGGCATGGAGCTTGATGCCCTGGACAATTATGAAAGTTTCGGCATTGACGTCGAGTCATTGGACGAAGCCGTCAGAGTAGCCGACCTGCCTGAATGCCATCTGAAGACTTTGCTGCGTGAAGAACAAGGCGAAATACTCTTTCCAATCAAAGCAGGCGACGAAACAACTGGCGGTTTTGCGCTGCTGGGGCCTCGCCCTGGCAGCCTTTCGTACAGCGAATCTGATCTGGAATTCGGCGCAGGACTAACCGCCCAAGCTGCTGTGGCGTTTGAAAATGCGTGGTTTGTCCGCGAAACGTTGGAGCGGAAAAAGATGGAGCAGGAGTTGGCGCTGGCTGCTTCGATCCAGCAAAACCTGTTTCCTGCCATTCTACCGAAACTGAATGGTTATGACTTGGCGGCGCACAACCGTCCGGCCAGAAGTTGTGGCGGTGATTATTATGACGCGCTGGCATTCACCAAAAGCGAAAACACTTGCTGCCATCTGATTTGTGTTGCCGACGTTTCCGGTAAAGGCCTACCTGCCTCGTTGTTAATGAGCAACATGCAGGCGACGATGCGCGCCTTGCTCGGTCGAATTCCCTCATTGACGGAATTGGCGTCTCATACAAATGGGCTGCTTTATGCTACGACACCATCAAACAAATACGTCACAGCAATTCTGGTCGAGCTTGATTTCCTGACAGGCCAAGGCCGTTACGTAAATGCCGGACATACAGACTGTTTGCTGTTGCGCGCAAACGGTGAAGCTGAATGGTTGAAATCTACTGGCACTCCGCTGGGTTTGATGGACCCGGCCTTTGTCAATCTGATGACTCCTTACACTGAGCTAAGCTTCGAAATGCAACCCGGAGACTTGCTGGCGCTGTTTTCCGACGGCGTGACTGAGGCTCAAGACGAAGGGGAAAACGAGTTTGGCGAACAGCGCACCGCAGACTTTATTCGCCCTATTGCCAAGGAACCGGCCAAATCCATTGTAGATAAAGTCTTTGATGAGGTTGACCGTTTTGCCGGATCAGCTCCGCAATACGACGACATCACACTGTTTGTCATCAAACGAGAGGGTTAACCCGTATGCCGAAATCGAATGAACTTACCCGCCGAAAAATGCTGGCTCAAGTGAGCACTGGAATAGGAGCAGCAGCTTTTTTGGGACTGGCAAATCCGACCGTCTTGGCGCTTGAGCCGCAAAAAGTCGGCGGCAGGTTAAAACAATCCGTTTGTCGCTGGTGTTACAACAAAATTCCGCTTGAAGAGTTTGCCAAAGCAGTTTCCGAAATGGGCTTGAAAGGAATTGACCTGCTCAACGATCCGAAGGATTGGCCGATTGCCAAGAAATATGGCCTGGTTCCAACAATGGTGTCGGGCGCTGGAAATATCCCGGACGCCTGCAACCGCAAAGATTTGCACGACAAGCTACAAAAGGAATTTGAAGAAAACATTCCTCGCGCGGCTGAAAACGGAGTCCCCAATGTCATTACTTTTTCGGGCAATCGCAAAGGCATGTCTGATGGCGAAGGCATGGAAAATACCGTTCTGATGTTAAACCGAGCCAAGGGCATTGCCGAAAAGCACGGCGTGACCATTTGCATCGAGTTTCTGAACAGCAAAGTTGACCACAAAGACTACATGTTCGATCACATGGCTTGGGGCGTGGAAGTCATCAAGCGCGTCAACTCTCCTCGCGTGAAGATTCTTTACGATGCCTACCACGCGCAAATTATGGAAGGCGACATCATCCGCACCATCAGAGCTAACATCCAGCATATCGCGCATTTCCATACGGGCGGCAATCCGGGGCGCAACGAACTGGATGACACGCAAGAACTGAACTGGCGAACCATTGCCAAGGCAATCGCAGACTTGAACTTTCAAGGTTATGTCGCCCACGAATTTGTGCCCAAACGCGAACCTTTGAAATCCCTCCGGGAAGCCGCAGAAATGTTTGACGTTTAGGATTTAGCCCTAATCAATCATCAAACCAAAACTCCCACTCGAAAAACCGACTTCGATAAGAGTGCTTGCGCCAAAGCAAGTTCCGTTATCAGCCGCAGGAAGCAAATTATTGAGTCCGCTGTATCTCATGCGCAACGAATCGCTTGCTCGTTGCGAGGGGAATCCTTAAGATCATCGCCGATGAAAGAAGACAAGAAATTAGTCGCCGAATTTATCACCCAGCTTAGAGTAGAAAAGGGCTTGGCCGATAACACTCTGATGGCGTATCAGCGCGATTTGCAGAAATTGCTCAAACATACTTCCGACCTGAGCAAAAGCTTGCTGACACTTGAGCGTGCGGATCTGGTTGATTTGATGGCAGATATGAAAGACTCGGGAGCGAATTCCAGCAGCATTTCGCGGCTGGTTTCGGCGGTCAGAGGTTTTTACAAATATGCGCTGACCGAAGGCATTACAAAAAATGATCCAACCGCACACTTGGAAGCGCATAAACCGTGGCAAACGCTCCCGCATTTTTTGACTCAGGAAGAAGTTGAATCCTTACTTGTCCAGCCAAAGTTGGAGTCCGATCACGGAATGCGTGACCGTGCAATGCTTGAAACGTTATACGCGTCGGGCTTGCGAGTTTCGGAGCTTATTCATTTGAAGCTGTCAGACATTGACCTTGAATCCGGTGTGTTGACCTGCTTCGGGAAGGGCAGCAAACAACGCAAAGTTCCGCTGGGCCGTTCAGCCATCTCTTTTCTGAATCGTTACTTCCCTGCTAGACTGCGACTTCTCAACGGCAAGTTATCCAATCTGCTTTTCATTGAACTCAACGGGCGGGTAATTACACGACAGAAGTTCTGGAAGCTGATCAAAGGTTACGGCGAAGCGGCCAACATCTCGTATATAACGCCGCATTTGCTGCGACACAGCTTTGCCACGGTGCTGCTGGCGAATGGAGCGGATTTGAGATCGGTTCAATTAATGCTGGGCCACAGTGATATTTCGACCACTCAAATTTATACGCATGTCACTAACGACCAGCTAAAGACTGCATACAACAAATTTCATCCACGATCCTGAATCGTAAAACTCAACTTAAACAATGAACCTGGGAGAGATAGCTCAACGACTGAACTGCACTGTAGTCGGGAATCCTGAAATCGAAATTGCCGGACTGGCTCCAATTGAAATTGCCGAATCCAGCCATCTAACATTCCTAAGCAACAAGAAATACAAGAAACATCTGGCAACAACCGCCGCGGCGGCTATTATTTTGAATGACGCCAACGATTTGCCAGAAGGAAAGCCGGGAATCGTTTCCGCCAATCCATATCTGACGTTTGCTGAGGCAATGTGGCTATTTCATCCGCCACTTCAACATCCTAAAGGCATTCATTCGTCAGCCATCATCTCCCCTTCTGCCGTTATCGGCCAAAATGTCTCCGTTGGCCCTCTTACTGTTATTGGCGATGGAGCCAAGATTGGCGACAATGTCACCGTCCTGGATCATTGCTCGATTTATCCAAACGCAGAAGTTGGAAACGGAACGTTTATCCATTCGCACTGCGTCGTCAGAGAATTTTGCCAAATTGGACGTAACGTCATCTTACAGAATCACGTTACTGTCGGCAGCGACGGCTTTGGTTTTGCCAAACAGAATGATGGTGGCTGGTTTAAGATTCCACAGGCAGGAATTGTCGTAATCGAAGACGATGTGGAAATCGGGGCAGGCTCAACCATTGATCGAGCGACTATTGGCGCGACTGTCATACGAAAAGGCACCAAGCTGGACAATCTGGTTCAAATCGGACACGGATCAAGCGTGGGGAAAAATACTCTTCTCTGCGCACAAGTCGGTTTGGCTGGCAGCTCACAAGTCGGCAACGAAGTCATCCTAAGCGGTCAAGTTGGAGTCGCCGGGCATCTGACAATTGGGGATAAGGTAATTGCTACAGCTCAAACGGGAATTCCCAGTTCGGTCGAAGCGGGCAAAATCATTTCAGGCTATCCGGCAATTGATAATCGTGACTGGCTGAAATCATCCGCCGTATTCGCTCAACTGCCAAAGCTTCAAAAAGAGATCAGACAGCTAAAAGAAGAAATCAACAAACTTAACGCATTACTTGAAAGGTAAATTCAACGAATGGCGATAAAAATTGAAAATCAATCCAACCTCAAACTTCCCAAACAGACTGAGGAAACTATCAACAGCGTGCTTGGCTGTGTGCCGGGCGAACACTTGCGAGGCCTGAACAGAGTCGTACTGGTTGATCGCATTGTTCCGGATTCTCGAATTCAACTCCCAACAGCTCAGGAACTTCCAGGCTTATATCACCCCAAACAGGGTGGCTCTCAGCCGTGGTTTGAAATCGCGCTGAACTCATTACTGATGCCATCGGAAGGGTTCTTCAAGCGAATAGCAGCTCGCTTGAATTTCAAAGCGAGCCTGGCTTACCTGACGCTTTCACTTCAGGCGCAGCATTATCACTTCACACTCTCCCACGGACTAAAGAAGCATCAATACGAAGGTGCCATTCGTTCTTACGTTGATAAGCATTTGGAGCGATGGAGGGAAAACCAAGGAGGCTGGAGAGTTAAACTCTTTAAGCCACTACGCCCATGGCTGGAAAAATGGTCGAAGAAGCTGAAAAAGCGTTATCAGCAGGAAGAGCAAAAACGGAAGTCGTAAAAAGAGGGGGCAGAACATGCCCCCTCTTTTTTATTCTCCAACTTTGCTCAATTCTTCAAGCGCGGTCCTGACCGCTTGAAGCAATTCATCATGTTCCACTGACGAACGGCGAAACTTTACTTCGATGGTGAAATCCTTACTGGGTGCTTGAAATCTGTAAACAAACGGTTGAGCTCGCCCCTGCTTATTCTTCCTTGCCTGCCGGGCTTCATCACGATTCAATCCTTGGGAGGCGATTCGCTGGACAAAGCTGAGCATCGAATCTTGATCGGATTGCCTGGCAACTTGAAGCAGCAGGGACTTGGAATTGATGCTCTCTGCCCGGCACTTGTCCCGAATAGAAGTCGGAATTGCCGCAATCGAAAGTGATTCAGTGACAGAAGAGCGTGACTTGCCGATCTTCTTTGCCACTTCTTCGTGGGTATAATCAAAGCGTTCAATCAGCATCAGATAGCCTTCAGCTTCTTCATACGCCGTCAGGTCCTTCCGCTGAAGATTTTCAATCAGCGCAATTTCGGCAACGCTGCGCTCATCCACATCCATCTCTATGCAAGGAACTTCGCGCAACTCGGCTTCTAGCGCAGCTCGGTATCGCCTTTCGCCGGAAATAATCATGTACCTGCCGCCAACATCTGAAGGGCGAACCAGTAACGGCTCAAGAATTCCCTTTTCCTTTATGGATGCGATCAGTTCTTGAAGATCGCCCATGTCTACCCGCGGCTGCTGGGGATTTGGCTGCAACTTCTCAACCGATATCATTTTGCCAATTGGCGCTCCCCGCAAAGCCGACAACTCTTCCACATAATGACGGTCATGTCTCATCTTCAAAGTTGATGGCAATCCTCTCTTAGCTGGCACGTCTCATCACCTCATCGCACAAACTGGCATATTCGACCGCTCCACTGGAAGTCGGAGCGAATGTAAAAATGGATTCCCGATAGGCCGGACTTTCTTCCAACCTAACGGATTTAGAAATTGTTGTATGGAAAACTTTATCACCAAATACATTACAAATCTGGTCATAAATATCACGCGATAAAGTGGTTCTCTTATCGTGTAGTGTCACAACAACACCTAAAACCTCAAGCTGAGGATTAGGTCTGGCTTTTATTCTTTCAATGGTTTCCAGAAGGTCGTCTGTCCCTTCCAAAGCAAAATATGAAGAC
>CAZXHW010000197.1:0-10829 GCA_964639915.1 uncultured Heliomicrobium sp. | reverse complement strand
AGAATAACAGTGTTGTGCTAAAGGCGATCCTGTCAGTGGCGTTGGTACTCGTGGTCTGCGGCCTTGCGGTCGCGGCAAACCAGGCAGACCCGGTCGGAACGTGGAAGTGTGAGTACAGTATCGGCGACCAAAAGCGGACATCAACTTTAACGATCAAGAAGGACGGGGATAAGCTCACCGGCACAATGAGCTGGCCGGATCAGAAAGAGGCTGCCCTCAAGGACCTGAAATGGAAGGACGGGGAGCTAACGTTCTCTGCTGATCGAGTGTTGGCGGTTAACACGTTCCATATCGAGTACAAATTCATGGTCAGTGGGGACGCGCTCAAAGGAAAAGGCACATTGGATGCTGGAGGCGAGAAGCGGGATTTCGACATCGAAGGGAAGCGGGAGAAGTAGGAAGTAGTGGTTGGGCAGTTTCAATCTTGGCAAGCTCGCGAAGGTGACGGGTTACGGCCTCGTGCGTAATCGTGTAATCCAAGGGAAGAGGGCGGAGAAAATGGACAACTTCTTTGCGAGAAGCGTGTTCTTCGTGAAAGACGCTGAGCTCGCTTTAAAGTTTTACACAGAAACGCTCGGATTCTCCCTGGAGTGGAACCACCAAGAACAAGGCCGCGCATACATGTTTGAAGTAAGCCTGCTTGGGTTCCAACTGATTCTGAATCAGACTGAGCCTGGAACAGAGGATCGTGCGGGCCACGGCCGCGTGTTCATTGGCCTTGATGATGACCAGGTAAATGCGTTTCGCAAGCACATCAAGGAAAAGGGCATTCAGACGACCGTCATCCAGTGGGGCGCTCCCACACTTGTCATACGCGACCTGGACGAGAACGAATTGTTCTTTGGACTGCCTGAAAGCGAACGAGTGAGCCTGCAAGCGAAAACTGAATCCTGAATGCATCAAAAATTGGTTGTGGTTTCTATTTTGAAGCTGGAGGAACTCTATGCATCGCAGAAACTTTATCCGTCTGGCCGGGTTGAGTGTGCCCACAAGCGCAGCGATCGAATCACACGTTGCAGCGCGACTGCGCGAGGCAACCGCAAACGCGCCGCAAAAGGCGGCTTCCAAAGCGAAGCTCAAAGTCGGCCATCAACACCTGGCAACCAACGAGGCGTTGAAGCTGTTTGCAGCTTTGGGCGTCAATAATATTTGCAGCGATCTGCCTTCGGCGGAACTTGATGCGGCGTGGTCAGTCGAAGGTTTGACCAAATTGCGCGAACGGATTGAATCGTTCGGCATCAAGCTTGATTGCGTGCCCTTGCCCTTGAGTTCTGCCTACATCACGCGCCACGAAAACCCTGCCATCATGCTGGGCAAAAGCCCGGAGCGCGACCGCCAGATTGACGACATTTGCCAGATGATTCGCAATGCCGCGCGCGCAGGCATTCCGATGCTTAAATACAACATGAGCATTCTCGGCGTGGTTAGCACCGAAGCTGTCACCAGTCGCGGCGGTGCAAAATCGCGCGCGTTTAGCTACGCCAAAGCCAAACAGGAACCTCCGCTCACGGAAGCTGGGCCAGTTAACGAAGATGTTTACTGGGAGCGCATCACTTATTTTCTCAAACGCGTGATGCCGGTGGCGGATGAATACAAAATGAAGCTGGCTTGCCACCCGCATGATCCGGGCATGCCGAAAGACAAAGGCTATCGAGGTGTGCATACAGTTTTGGGTAGCGTGGACGGTTTGAAGAAATTTCTTGCCATCGTCAGTAGCCCGAACCACGGCTTGAATTTTTGTCAGGGCACAGTGTCAGAGATGTTGGCCAAACCTGGTGTGGAAATCTTTGATGTGATTCGTTACTTCGGCAGTCGAAAGAAAATCTTCAACGTGCATTTTCGCAACATTCGAGGCGGCTTTCTCGACTTCCACGAAACCTTCATTGACGACGGCGATGTAGACATGCTCAAAGCCATGCGGGTTTATAAAGAGGTTGGCTACGATGGTATGTTGATGCCCGATCATGTGCCCAAGATCGAAGGCGACGCTGGAAGCTTGCAGGCATTTGCATATTCGTTTGGCTATATCAAAGCCTTGATTGCAGCGGTGAATGCCGAGTCGTAGCGTAGCCGCTTCAGCCAACAAAAATCCGCCCACGAATTCACCCGAAGTTTACGAAGAAAAGCAGTACTTGTTTTTCTTCGTGTTTACTTCGTGTAGCTTCGTGGACGGAAAACAGCTTCTTTGAATTTAGAAGTTGATCTTGCCCGCGAACTGCAACACTCGTGGAGAGAATGCAGCCGTGATGCGGCCAAACGCCGTGTTGTTGATGTTCTGCGCCTGACCAATGTTGAAGTTGGTCTTGTTCAGCAGATTGAATGCTTCAAAGCGGAATTCAAAATTCACGCGCTCCGTGATGGAGGTGCGTTTGATGAATCCAGCGTCGAAATCAAATCGGCTTGGTCCGCTGACCGGAGTCAGTTGCAGCGTTCCCAAGGCTCCGGATTTCGGGTTTTGGAAAAGCTGCGTGTTGGCACGGCCGTCAGAACCGATCAGGCTGGGATCGAAAATCAGAGGACGGCCTTGCGCGTCATAAAACAATCCGGTTTTCGATTGCAGGTCGCTGATCGAAAGCGTGGTGTTGACCGTGTTTTTGGCCGAACGTCCGGCGCGGTTCAGCGTGCCGCGTGCTGAAACGATGGAAACCGGTTCGCCGCTTTGCCACCGAACGATCGGGTTGAAGCTCCAGCCGCCGACAATCTTGCCCAACACTCCACCGTGATCGAAGAAGCGTTTGCCGCGACCGAACGGAAGTTCGTAAACGGCATTGCCTTTGAGCACGTGCGTGATGTCGTCAACAATGCGGGCTTTTTCAATGGCGTTGGTGGAACCCAAATCCATCAAGCCGGAAAAATTGGTTTGGCCGCCTTCGTAATCGCTAAAGCCTTTGCTGAAGGTGTAATTCGCTTGGAAGTACAGTCCGTTGCCGAAGCGACGGCGAATTTCGGCCTGCAACGCGTTGTAATCGGAATACGATCCGTTGCCGATGTAATCAGCCACGAAAATATTCTGATTGGCGAGCAGGAAAAAGTCTGGCCCAACCTGTGAACCGTTTTGTCCAGGAACCAGGAACAAATCGCGATTGGCGACATACAGCGCCGCCAGTTCACCGACTTGCCCTTGGGCGATCAGGTTCAGAACCGTAGCGTTAGTCAACAAACCGGCCAGGCCTAGTTTCGGGAAAACCTGTAGAGCCTCGCCGCGCGTTGGGTTACCGTTTGCCGCCAGATTGCGCTCGGCGCGCTGGAAATCAGCCAGGAAACCGTTGTCCAAAACCTTGACCTGATTCACGTCAATGCCGCGCGTCAGTTTGGTGCCGCGATTTCCCACATAACGAAGTTCCGCAACTGTGTCGCGGAAAATTTCGCGTTCGACGCTCAGTGTCCATTGTTGGACATAGGGCGTTTTGTAGTTCGGGTCAAAGGTAAAGATTGCCGCTTGTGGGTCAATCGCCAGGTTGTCGGATACCGTTCGCGGCACTTTGAATGCCGGAACGGTCACCGGGCGAATGCCTCCGCCGCTGACCGTTCCACTGGTGCTGAGAATGGTAGCGTTGGCTTGCAGCCCGTCGTTGCCGCTGGTCGCATTCAAGATCGTGGTGATGTTGTTATCAATCACGTACGACATTGAGTATCCGGCGCGGATCGAGGTTTTGCCGTTTCCGAACGGATCCCACGCGATGCTGATGCTTGGCGCAAAGTTGTTGTAATCGTCGTTGAAAAACGGTCGCCCGGTTCCTGAGCCAGCGAAATCCAGTTGCGCGTTCGGATTGAACAGTGCGTTTAACCCGGTTTCTTTGGGCAACAGTGTCAGCCCTTGTTTTTCGGTCGGCACAGAAATGTATTCCCAGCGTAGTCCCAAGTTCAACGATAGATTTGGCTTCAAACGCCAGGTATCGCCTGCGTACAGTCCAACGGTATTGTACTGAAACTGTTGCCGTTGCAGTGCGCCGTTGACGAAGCCGGACGTGCGTGAGGTGGAATTGAAGGTTTGATCAACCTGCGCAATTGGTGCTGCCAAGATAGCCAGAATGTCACGTGCACGGTTGAAATCGTTGGTCGAAATTCCACCAGGGAACAGCGAGGTTGCCAAAGGATTCGGGTTGCCCGACGTGTTGAACCCGATGGTATAGAGCGGCAAGGTTCCAGCGGCATCGTATGGTTCGATAAACACGCGGCGGTAATTTCCGCCGAAACGAACCTGATGTTTGCTTTTCACCCAGGTCGCGTTGTCAATCACTTCATAGTTATCAGCAATACGGCCTTGGGGCATCTGGTTATCTGTCGGATTCGAAATGATTGGGAACGCCAACTGATATCGGTCAGGAAATTGCTCGTTCGTGAAGAACGAAACGTTGTAATTGTTGAACCCGTAGCGCAGTTCATTGTTCAACGTGGCGGTCGGAGTCCAACTCCAGGCGAATGAACCACGCGGACGACTGGAAGATTGTCCGTCGCCCGGACGGCCAGGGAACGGTTCGTTACCGGCGTTCGGGAAATTGAACGTAAAGCGGCTGAAGATTGCTTCAAAACGGTGGCGCGACGAAGCGTCGTAATCCACGCGGAATCCCCATAAATCACTGTCAACTCCTGTCGGACTGTTGAAGCGGTAGCCAGCGGTGTTGGCCAGCGTGGGGTTCGCCGTGATGTCGGCAATGGTCAGATCGTTTGGCAACGGAGTTGTCGCGATCAAGCTGGCGACTTTGGGATCGGCGACGCGTCCGGCAGCCGACAGGATGTTGATGGTTTGCAACTGGCCGTTGTCGGAACGGCGATAGGTGAACTGGCCTTGCCGTGCCGATTGCGTCAGCACGGTTCTGAGCACGCTGGTGTCGGTTTTGACGCGTGTGCCTTCGTAATATCCATAAAAGAACAGTTTGTTGCTGTCGAATCCCAGAGGGCCAAAAACCTTGCCGGGCAATTTGACCGGGCCGCCAAGGCCGAAGCCGAATTGGTTTTGAATCAGTTTTTCTTTTTTGATGCCGGCCGCATTGTTGAAAAACGAATTGGCATCCAGTGCATCGTTGCGATGAAACTCAAACGCGCTGCCATGATATTCGGTGGAACCACGCGGAGTCGCCAGTTTGAGCTGCGCAACGCCAAGCCCATCGGTCGGTCCGCCGTTCTGTGTGGTCAGCGTGAATTCGGCGACGCTGACGACGCTGGGCGCGGCAGTGCCGAAAAAACTGTCCGTGCGGATGAAGTTGTCATTGATATTGATGCCATCCCAAGTCAGGTTGGTGAACGTGCCGCGCGTGCCGTTGACGGTCGCGGTCCGGTTGCTGCCGCTGGTATTGACTCCGGCTTGCAGCGCGGCCAATGAAAGCGGGTTGCGGCCATTTAATGGCAAATCATTGATCTGACGCTGCAACACCGTCGTTTGCAACGCAGCATTTTCCGAGTTGACGACAGCTTGAGCTTCCGACGCCGAAGTGGTGATGACTTCGGCAATCTGGCCAGTTTGCAGTTCAAAGTGAACTGTCGCGGGAGTGCCGACGTTGACCGTCACGCCTGTGACTTCGCCTTTTTTGAAACCGTCGCGTTCCGCGACAATCTTGTAATTACCGGCGCGGACTTCGGGGAAAACAAACGCGCCCTGGTCATTGGTGGTTGCGGTGACTTCGCGCTGCGTGGCCAGGTCAACCAGCGTGACTTTTGCGCCAGTGATGACGGCTCCGGCCTGATCTTTAACTGTGCCTGTGACAGTTGAATTAAACGTTTGTGCCAATACCGAAGTGCTAATCAGCAAACCAAGTAATGCTGTCAGCATCCAGGCAAAGACTCGATTGCGGCGATCTATTCCTGATAACATCAAAACCCTCCTTGTTGGTGATGTTTCCATTTCTATGTGTTCGTTCAATTTCGATTGCGGTGACTTTTGAAAGAGTTTCCAAAAGTGAATGTCGCGCTTCACCACAAATTTGGCGCAAGCGCTATTCCATCGTTGTTTTGTGTGTATGGGTTGCTGGAATTCAACGCTTTAACAGGGGTTACTGCTAGCTTTCTTTGGAATGGCCATTGAGAAAAACGAATGGAAGTTCGTTTTTTCAGATGAATCGTTTGATTGATTCAGTTTTGATGTGACGATGGATAAGAGAAGTCGTCTTTGCTTGAAAAATGTACAGAAAGCTTGACGGTGAAAGGTCTGGTATCTCACTTTCGAGCAGGACGGACATCAACAAAATTGTGGTGAGTGCGAGCAGAATTTCCAATAGATTCGCCAACTCATCAACGCTTGCAGGCTGATCCGCAAAATGCTTTTGAAAAGAAAAGTTTTTACAGTTTCGTAATGATAAAGCCTGGAACTAAACACGCCGAAATCGGTAACGCTTTCGCAGGTTTCATGGGCAGACTGTTTGTGCTGCTGTTGCCCGGAACCGGGATTGTGCTTGAACCACGCAGAGGGCTTCGATAGAATCCGCGCCTGTTGAAAAGCCGAAATTGAATCGGAGAAGCTAAATAGAATGACGAACGCAGTCAGTAAATTTGATCGGGTAGTCAGGTTCAACGAATTCGCATCGCTGATCACCCTCTCCCTTACGTAGCAGCGCAATAAAGGTTTGTGTTGCGCTGCGCCTTCCGACCGCTTTTTCCTCCTAACAAGTATGTGGTGTTGCCTGGCATCGAGCCTCGCTGTTTTGCGGCTTGCAGATTCTTTGCCGGGCTATTCGCGAAAAAGGATTCCTTACGACAATGAATGAAAAATACTTTCCCGAAGAAATAGAAGAAAAACAGCAGAAACGCTGGGCCGAAGCCGGAGCGTTTAATGCTGATGTTGATGCGGCAAAACAAAAATTTTATTGCCTGGAAATGCTGCCCTACCCGTCCGGCAAAATTCACATGGGACACGTTCGCAACTATTCGATTGGCGATGCGCTGTCCTGTTTCAAACGCATGCAGGGTTTCAACGTGCTGCATCCCATGGGCTGGGACGCGTTCGGCATGCCCGCCGAAAACGCAGCCATCAAAAACAACTCCCGGCCCGACAAGTGGACGTTTGAAAACATTGACGCCATGCGCGTGCAACTGCAACGGCTGGGATTCAGTTACGACTGGCGGCGCGACATCGCTTCATGCACGCCGGAATATTACCGATGGAATCAATGGTTTTTCGTGCAGATGTGGAAACACGATCTGCTGTATCGCAAAAACGCGACCGTCAATTGGTGCGTCAAGTGCAATACCAGTCTGGCCAACGAACAAGCCGAAGGCGGTTTTTGCTGGCGGCACGAAGATACGCCGGTTGAGCTGCGTGAACTGGAACAGTGGTTCATTCGCGTGACGAAGTATGCCGACGAACTGCTGGACTGTCTGGACGATCTGGAAGGCGGTTGGCCGGAACGCGTGCTGGCCATGCAGCGCAACTGGATTGGCCGCAGTCGTGGTGCGGAAGTTGATTTTCGCGTCGCTTACGAACACGCGCCGACCAACGGCAAAAAGATTCGCATTTTCACTACGCGCATTGACACGATCTTTGGCGCAAGCTGCGTGATCGTCGCTCCGGAACACGCGCTGGTTGACGAACTGGTTGCCAATGGCAAAGCCAGTGATGAACTGAAAACTTTCGCCGAAAAACAGAAATCCATCTCCAAGGAAGATCGCATTGCCGAAGGCGCTGCGAAAGAAGGCGTCAACACGGGTCTGTTTGCCGTGAATCCATTTAACGGTGAACGGCTGCCGATCTGGACGGCGAACTTTGTGCTGACCGGTTACGGAACCGGAGCCATTATGGCCGTGCCCGCGCACGACGAACGCGATTTTGAGTTCTGCCAAAAATACGGTCTGCCGATTCCGCGCGTCATCAAGCTTGCCGATTCCACCGAAGCTGACGATGCGCCGGTTGAAGCCGCTTTCACCAATAAAGACGATTCTGCTGTGGTCATTAACTCTGGCAAGTTCAGCGGCCTGAAAGTTCCTGACGCAATCAAAGCGATGACCGAATATGCCGAAGAGCACGGCTTTGGCGAGGCCCGAACGAATTTCAAAATTCGTGATTGGGGCGTTTCTCGTCAGCGCGCCTGGGGAACGCCGCTGCCGTTTATTCACTGCCAAAAGTGCGGCATCGTCCCCGTCCCCGAAGATCAACTGCCGGTCAAACTGCCTGACGATCTGAACTTCAACACACAAGGCGCTCCGCTGGCTGAACACACTGGCTTCGTCAATGTGACTTGCCCAACTTGCGGAGGAGCAGCCAGACGAGACACCGACACGATGGACACCTTCGTGGATTCCTCGTGGTATTACTTCCGTTACACCGATCCGAAAAACGAATCGCTGCCATTTGCGCCGGAAGTTGCCGCGTACTGGACTCCGGTTGAACAGTACATCGGCGGCATCGAACACGCTGTGCTGCACCTGATTTACACGCGGCTGTGGACAAAGATCATGCGCGATCTGGGGCTGATCACCTTTGGCGAACCGGTCAAAAAATTGCTGACCCAAGGCATGGTTTGTTTGGCCACATATCGCTGCGAAGAGCACGACTGGATTTATCCGTACGAAGTTGTTGACGGCAAATGTAAGTTCTGTGGGCGAGTGGCTGCGGTTGGCCGCATCGAAAAGATGTCGAAGTCCAAGAAGAACACGGTTGACCCGGACGAGATGATCAAGATTTACGGCGCAGACACCGTGCGGCTGTTTATGCTGTTTGCCGCTCCGCCGGAAAAAGATCTGGAATGGAGTGAAGCAGGAGCCGAAGGCGCTTCCCGCTTTCTGAACCGCGTCTGGCGAATCATCCACAAATGGCACGACAAACTGGGCGCATCAGTAGAAGGGGAATCTTCTGACGCTGCGCGTTCGCTGCGCCGCAAAACGCATCAGACGATCAAGCGCGTATCCAACGACGTTGGCGAGCGCATGAACTTCAACACGGGCGTTGCCGCGCTGATGGAACTGACGAACGAAATTTACGCCTTCGACAACTCGCTGAAAGACTCCGAACCATCTGCTGCCGATAAGTTCGCGATGAAAGAAGCGATTGAAGCATTGGCAAAAATGCTGTCGCCGTTCACGCCGCACATTGCCGAAGAGCTGTGGGCGAATCTGGGGCACAACGAAATCGCAGTGACTTCAGCTTGGCCGGCGTTTGACGCTGAACTGGCCAAAGCCGACGAACTGGAAATCCCCGTTCAGTTGAACGGCAAACTGGTTGCGCGGTTGGTCGTTCCGGCTGAAGCTTCCGATGAAGAATTGAAAGCCGCCGCGCTGGCCAACGACCGCGTCCAAGCCAAGCTGGAAGGCCGCCAAATCGTGAAGACGATTGTGGTGCCAAAACGGCTGGTCAACCTGGTCGCGAAATAGCGTGTGTGGAATGGTAGCTTGGCAATTGGTCAATGGGTGGTTGGTACAGACCACCCATTGCCGTCTTGGCAAAAAAATTGCTGTGCAAAGCGCAGGAGGCAAAAAACGATGACAAGTGTATTGCGACGAGTCATTCAAGCAGGAGGCGCACGTCTAGCGGTCAAAGCAGCCAAGGCAATTCCGCTTGTTGGTACTGTTGTAGCCGTCAGCCTGGTCGGTTACGAAGTCAAAAAGAAAGGCTTGATTAAAGGTTTGTTCAACACCGCGCTTGACGCTACACCGTTTGTCGGCGTCACGAAAAATGCGATTGAAGCCTTCACCGGCGACTGGCTGTCAGATAAGCCAGAACGCACCTGATGCGTTCCAGCTCCCTTTCCTGAAAATCCGGCCTATTTTCCATCTCAGCGGCGGCCTTGCACGTCAGGGCGCTTTCCGTGTAATTATCCAGCCATCACCACACTATTCATTTTTCAGGAGACCAAACCATGCCTGTTTTTGACTGGAAGAGGTTTTTTTACAACCTACGCCTGCTTTCATTTTCATTCTTACTTTTACTGTTTGCCGCATCTGCGTTTGCGCAAGGCAAAGTTGAGTACGAAATTTCTTTTCCGAATGCGGCGCACCACGAAGCGGAAATCACCGTGATATTCACTGGCGTTCCGGCGGGCAAACCGTTGGAAGTGCGGATGAGCCGCTCTTCACCGGGACGCTACTCTGCACAGGAATTTGCCAAGAACGTGTACAGCGTTCGCGCGATGGATGAAAAAGGCGTGGCTCTCAGTTTCACACGGCCAAATCCTACGCAATGGAATGTTTCCGGGCACAAAGGCAGTGTGCGCGTCAGCTACACGCTTTTTGGAGATTTGGGGTCAGGAACGTTTACTGGAGTTGATAACACAATGGCGCATTTGAGCATTCCGGCGACCTTTATGTGGGCCAGAGGATTTGAAAACGCGCCGATCACCGTTCGCTTCCACACCTTGCCTGATTGGAAGATCGCAACGCAACTTGCTCCCACTTCCGATCCACAGGTTTTCACCGCTCCGCACATGCAATACTTCATGGATTCTCCGACGATGCTGGCAAATTTCCGCTGGCGCGAATGGGCGGTGCAATCCAACGGCAAGACCCACAAAATCCGATTGGCAATCAACGATCCGGTGGCTTCGGACAAAGAAGTGGATGAATTTGCCGAGATGAGCAAGAAAATTGTCGAAGAACAAATTGCCATTTTCGGAGAAACGCCGGATTACGATTTCGGAACTTATACTTTTATCTCGAACTACGTTCCGCAAATCGGTGGCGATGGGATGGAACATCGCAACTCCACCAGTTTGACCAGCACGCGTTCCATCAAAGGCGGCGGACGCGGCAATCTTGGAACTGTTTCTCATGAATATTTTCACTGCTGGAATGTTGAGCGATTGCGTCCGCGCACCATTGAGCCATTCAGTTTTGAAGACGCAAACGTTTCTGACGGCCTGTGGCTGGCAGAAGGCTTCACGCAGTATTACGGCAATCTGGCGATG
>CAZXHW010000196.1:0-10902 GCA_964639915.1 uncultured Heliomicrobium sp. | reverse complement strand
GGCAACGCAATCCGGCCTTGCTGCATGAACTTGGGAATGAATGGCGAAAGCCGCGCCGTTAACAGGCATATCGCCTTCGACAACTTCGCCTTTGTCATTGACCAATACCAGATCGGACACGCGAATCTGGCTGAAATCCACACCAAACGGATTCACCCAAAAATGATCCGGCTTTTCCGGATCGCGCGCGGTAATGTGACCCGCGACACCTTCATCGAATCCGAACTTAGAAAACAGGCGAAATGCAGCAGCCAGTCGCTGCTTTCTATGCAACCGCTCTTCTTCGGCGGATTCAAAAGCGGGCATTTGAGGGATTTTGGGCATTTTTGCCGGAATGACCATTGCTGATTCGGACATAAAATTCTCCTCGTTTTGTAGTTGGTAAGCTTGAAATCGGATTAAAGCGGCAAAAACTTAGCACAAATGCGATTTTTCTGGCACGAAAATGATTAAGTTACTTAGCTCTCAAAAAAGTTTGTGCTAAGATTCGCGCGCTTTTCAAGGCTTTTGGATTGCTTGATTGAATAAGCCCAAATGCACTTGCTCCAAGTTCTTAGATTCAAAATGGAGCACCCAAATACAGCGTTGCCAATGACGGATAGTTAGATTCGAAGCCTCATTGAGGCCTGTTTCAACCTTGCCCCCACAAGTTTTTGACGAACCAGCCCTCTTTCACGCGAACTCAGTGGGTTTCCGGGCAGTTCCGTGTCCGTTGTTTTCAACACAATTCAGTAATCATATCGGGAGGACTTTATGCCCATGAAAGGTTATGGAGAAACTTCGAGCAAGAGTTCAAATCAAGGCAAGATGGTGACAAGAACCAAACGGTTAGCGTTACTTTTTTTTGTTGCGATTGGTTTGACGCTGGCTCTGGATCGCGTTGGCGCTTTTGATGCTTTCGGCCAAAAAGCATCCCGCCGAATCTTCAAACCGGCAGCCGAATCAGCCGTCAATGCGGACGATTGCAGCTATGTGAAATCACCTGGCGATTTCACAAGTGCAACTCTTCGCCATCGTAATGCTGTTTCCCAACTCACTGCGGCAGTTGCGGCGCGTTTTGAACAGGAAGGCGTGTCATTGGTTCCACCACAAAATATGCCGCGCAAGAATTTTGTTGACGATTTGATTTTCGACAAAATGCAAAGCGCGGGCGTGGAATCAGCGCCAAATTGCACCGACGAAGAATTTATTCGCCGCATTTACCTGGACCTGACGGGCCGCATTCCCTCACCAACGGACGTCACCAATTTCCTGAAAGATCAGACGCCAAATAAGCGCGACATTCTGGTTGATTCGCTGATCAATTCATCGGAATTCGTTGATAAATGGACAATGTTCTTTGGCGATTTGTACAAGAACACTTCAGCCGCCAACAATATCAATCGCTTTGTCGGTGGCCGCGAAGCTTTCCATAAGTTCATTTACGATTCAATTGAAGACAACAAGAGTTACGCGCAAATGGCGTCCGAGATCATTTCTTCTCGCGGGGACAGCTATGTGGATGGCGCGACGAATTTCATCATCGGTGGTTTTGTTCCGATGGGACCAGCTCAGGACACCTATGACGGCTACGCCGTAGCGACGGCGCAAACATTTCTTGGCTTGAGTTCGATGGATTGTCTGCTCTGCCACGATGGCGCGGGCCATCTGGATGCAGTCAACTTGTGGGGATCGAAAATTACGCGCGCTGACGCCTGGGGGATGGCGGCATTTTTTGCGCGGGTTCGCCGTCAAACAGTTACAGTCGGAACCAACCTTCAGAAGTACCTGCTCACGGAAGCAACGACCGGCGAATACGACCTGAATACCAATAACGGCAATCGAAGTTCACGACTGCCAATGGGCAATCAGCGCAACGTTGCGCCGAAATATATGTTTGGCAATCGGGGGGTCGTCGCAAGTGGCGAAGATCGGCGTACTGCACTGGCTCGCTATATCACCCAAGACCCGCAGTTCGCGCGTGCCACCGTCAATTATCTGTGGGAAGAAATGATGGTGGAAGGCTTGGTTTCTCCTTCCAGCACTTTTGATCTGGCTCGGCTGAACCCCGATGAGCAACTGCCGGACGGCTGGTCACTGCAACCGAATAACGCCGAATTGCTGGAAGCGTTGACACAGGAATTTATCAATAATGGCTACAATCTGCGCCACATCATCCGCACAATCGCGCAATCATCCACGTACCAGCTTTCTTCGAAATACCCTGGAACCTGGAAGATCGAATACGTGCCGCTGTATGCGCGCAAGTTTGCTCGCCGTCTGGATGCCGAAGAGCTTCACGACGCTATTGTTAAAGCGACCAATCTTCCTCCCGTAACAAACGCCATAACTGTAAATGGCAGCACTGTTTCGCCGCGGATGATTGGCTTCCCCATTATTGATGAAGCAAACTCGAAATTGAGAGAGGTTCAGTGGGCAATGCAACTTCCGGAACCTCGCGAACCCCGTTTTGGGCAACAGAACGGCTCTTCGGCGAATATCCTGAACACGTTTTTGCGCGGAAACCGCGACGTGAATTTCCGCCAGGCAGATTCATCCATCCTGCAAGCGTTGAATATGATGAACAACGATTTCATCAGTCGTCGTATCCGATACATCGCCGACAACAGCAGTAACAATGCTGGAAATAGCACTGACGGGTACATTGCTCCGATTTCAGGATACAACACTGAAAAGATTCTCTCGACAGTCAAACGGGTGATGGAAACTCCGGGATTGACCAACGAGCAGATCATCACGGAGCTTTACCTGAACACGTTGTCGCGCAATCCCAAACAAAGCGAAATCGCAAAAGTGCTGCCTTACTTCACTTCGATGGGCAAGCAAGGCGCGATTGAAAGCTTGCAATGGGTGCTGCTGAACAAAGTGGATTTCTTGTTTAATTACTAAGCTGGCCAATACGGCTGAACTTCAGATAGGAGAGACAAAATGAAAGATCATCTTCAACCTGATCATTCTTGCGATGTTTGCAAACCGTTGCGGCCAGTCAATTCCGGACTCTTCGGTGGAGGTCCGGTTCTGGGACGCCGCGACTTTTTCAAAATTGCCGGCACTGGCGTCGCCGGTTCTTTCGTCGTTCCGATGTTTGCGAAAGAGGCGAAAGCCGACACTGCCGTCGGCGGCGAAATTTATGGACGGGCGCGCAACTTGATTTACATTCACATGCAGGGTGCGCCAAGCCACGTGGACACGTTCGACCTGAAAGTCGGATCGTGGACACCAGCCGATTTCACGCCTGAAGTGCTGGGCAATGGCGTTTTGTTTCCCAAAGGACTGATGCCAACCCTTGCTTCCCAAATCCAGTACATTTCCACCATTCGCAGCGTTCGCGCGCCTGCGCTGGTGCATGGACTGCAACAGATTTGGACGCAAATTGCCCGCAACCCAACTTCGCTGATGGGCAAAATTGCGCCGAACATTTGCGCGGTTGTCGCCCGTGAATTCGAATCGCAGCGTACCGCAGCGCAAAAACTGCCTGGATTTGTATCGCTAAATGGTGGCAGCGTTGTCAGTTCAGGCTATTTCAGTGCGCGCTATTCGCCATTTGCGGCGAATGGCTCCACAGGCGGACTGGGCAATCTGACCAACTTCGCCGGGCAAACAACTTTTGATCGTCGCTATCAGATGCTACAAGAACTGGATGGCGAAAATCGCGTCAGTTCCCCACTGGGAGACCCTGTGCTGGACATGGAAAGTTTCTACCAGCAAAGCCGCGGGATGATGTACAACCCCGAAGTGGACGCCGTCTTCCGCCTGACTGCGGCCGACACTCTGCGCTACGGCGTGAACAATGCTCAAACAGGTTTTGGGAATGCCTGCCTTACCGCACGCAACCTGATCAAAGCCAATCTGGGAACACGCGCCATCATGATCAGCATCGGTGGATGGGATAACCACACCAACATTTACGCGGCAAATGGCATTTACGCCCCGGCCCGCCAAATGGACAAAGGTCTTGGTGAGTTGATCAAAGATTTGGCGGCAACGCCAGGAGTCAACGGCGGCACGTTGTTGGATGAAACCCTGCTCGTTTGGTTGGGCGAATTTGGCCGCACGGTTAGAACCGCGAACGGTAGCGCCACGCCGGGCTTGAATAGCGGCGCAGGTCGCGACCATTATTTCCAGCAGTTTGTGTGCTTTGCAGGCGGCGGAGTCAGCGGAGGTCGCGCCATCGGTGAAACCACCAGCGACGGGTTTGCAATCGTCAATCCGGGTTGGTCAGAAAACAGGCCAGTCGTCAATGAAGACATCGCTGCAACGATCTATTCCGGTTTAGGAATTGATTACACCAAGGTTCTGCACGACGATCCGTATCAGCGAGGTTTCGAATACGTTCCATTCGCAGCGCAAGGAGCCTGGAAACCGGTTAAAGAAGTGTTCCAGCGCAGCGCAGCCCCCGAACGTCCCAGAATCACTCCACGCAGACGGTAAGTGACAACTTTCAACTCCCGGCATTAATTATTCTGCCGGTTACAACTTGTGACAATAACCACCGCTCACGCGATTGCTCGCGTGAGCGGTTTTTCTTTTAGGAGGACTAAATGACAAACGAAGAACTAATCGAACGATTTGAAAACCTGACGCTCCAACCCGAGCGATTTCCTCATCGGGAACACGTCCGGCTGGGCTGGATATACTTGAGCAAGTATCCGGCACTGACGGCACTTTCCCTGTTTTGCGAAGGCTTGAAGCGCTTTGCGGCTTCGGCTGGCAAACCGGATCGTTATCACGAAACTATCACGTGGGCGTATTTGCTGCTGATTCACGAACGAATGGCGAAAAGTACAGCTTCTGAATCGTGGGAAGCGTTCGCTGAGGCAAATGGCGATTTGCTCAATTGGGAAGCAAACATCCTGAAGCAGTATTACCGGGAAGAAACGCTTCAGTCGGGTTTGGCAAAAAGAGTTTTTCTTTTCCCGGATAGATAAACCACGTAAGCGGCGGCCAAAAATAAAAAAGACACCCATCGCAAAGCAAATTTGCGATGGGTGTCTTTTGTTTTGTTATGACTGATTTATCCCGCGTACGAATGCAGGCCCGGTAGAATGTAGCTGACTCCCAGATACGTGAAAATCACCAGCAGGAAGCCCACCAAGGCGAAATAGACGCTTCTGCGGCCGGACCATCCGTGAGCAATGCGCGAATGCAGGAAACCACCATACGCAAACCATGCCACCAGTGCGCCGGTTTCTTTCGCGTCCCATCCCCAATAACGTCCCCAGGATTCATTTGCCCAAACCGCGCCGGTCACAAGCAGAATCGCCAGGCCGGCAAAAGCCACACCGACCAGCTTGTAAATCAGACTGTCAATGCGTTCCAGCGCTGGCAGTCGTTCACGGATTTTTTCGGTTCGGAAACTAAACAGCATGATGAAACACAGCACTACTACCAGTGAAATCATCGCCGCGATTTCAACCGGATTGCCTTTCAAGCTGAAAATCATCGAGTCACGATTTGTGGCCAACCAGTTGCCGCCGATGGAAACAATGTCCTCTACA
The DNA here is from genome assembly GCA_964639915.1 of uncultured Heliomicrobium sp. Lineage (GTDB taxonomy): Bacteria > Acidobacteriota > Blastocatellia > RBC074 > RBC074 > RBC074. Next base: position 5,404 of record CAZXHW010000196.1, on the reverse strand, counting down.
GACTTCCCTGCGGCATCTTTGCCAAGCAAGGTTTTGCCGATTGTGTACGACTGATCGTTTCCAACCAGCGATCCAACATTGCCCATCGCCTTGATTTGGTAAAAAGTCAGGCCAATAGCGACAATCTGGGCAACGACGGCACCTCGCAACAGCCAATGCCCCAATCGTTTTACTGATTCATTCTGCTTGCGCAGGTACAAGTAAAAACAAATTCCCATACCGATCAGGAACAACAATGACATGGTCGCCCACAAACCAACCCCTGGCAAAGCCACGCGCGCACCGGAATTTGTGACGCCGCTGGCATGAGGCACTACCGGATTTAATCTGAAGCTAAAGGAAAACGGATCAAGTCCCTTCAAACCGCTCATCAACCACACAAAGACATAAGCGACAACGACGAAAGCCGCCACAGTTGTTGCCATGGCTTCCATCTTTACGCCGTCTTTGATCAGGTACATCACCGCCATTGCAAAGCTGACAAGCGCCACGCCGTAGCTCATGGAAGCAACGCCAACGTGAATCGGACGCCAGTAGCTATCCAGCACAGGCATCAGATTATTGATTTCGCTGCCGATGAAAACCGCCAGCAACAAAATCAGTGAAATCAGCGGAGCGGAAATCGCGCCAATGAATCGGGAATTTTCCCGCTGGCTGATCAACAGCGTCGCAAAGCCAGCGCCAAACGCAAATGCAACTGATAGGTCATACAGATTGGCGTAAGGGATGTAACTGAAGAACCACCAGAAATGATATTCACCGGTGATCTGGCTAGTCATACGAATCCAGTTTTCTCGATCACCAGCCGCCACCCAGCGGACCAGCCAGCCTGAAAAATTGAACATGAATCCGAGCGACAGCGTCCACAATCCCACCTTTTGCAAAAACGGAACCGGCGCCCACAAGTTGGTTAACTGCGACGCCGATGCAATCAGGTAGAACAGCACAGCCAGAATCACCAGCGCGCCATCATTGGGCACTGCCGTCGGGCCGAACTTGATGCGCACCGCCAGGATCAGAAACGCGCCGATCAGCGGCAATAACGCCGGAAAATAATTGACGATTGTGCTTCGCCGTTCGCTTGCCGCCTGATCTGCGACGATAGAAGCGTTAAGAGATTTAATTGCTTGAGCCATTACTTACCTCCAAGAGGAAAGAAAACATGAAACCAATTAAGCTATGCGGCCACTTTCGGCTCGCGAATCAGCGCGAGAAGCTTCTTCGCGCGATCTTCAAAACCAAGCCGATTCCGATTGGAATTGCCGCCGGAATAAACATTGCCATCTTCGACGACTAACCACAGCCGTTGATGTGAAAAAAAGAAAACACCGATCAAAGTCAGACAAAGGATGGTAAATCCTACGTAAACGATTTTTGCGCCCGGATCGTATTGCACCGACAAATAATGCGCTGCTGAAACCTTTTCGTAGTCGGTCAACACAAAAAAGTACGGGTGCGGGTCAACAAACTTTTGCTTCAAAAACGGAGCGTTGCTGATTTGGCCGATCATGGCTTCGTTAAATGCCCAGGCGTCGCCTTGTTTGCCATCGGGCGTGATGTACGACAATTGAGCCGCCGGATTAGCATACTCATTCGCCCCGACACCAATCCTGCCGTCTTGCCCGAACTGCGCTGCCGGATTGAACTGAACATATTTCAGCCGTGTCCCATCCGCGAGCTTGGCCTCGCCATTTCGCCTGATCGTCACTTCCTGTGCATCACCGCCCGCGCTCGGTGTTACGCGCAATTTGATTTCGCGCGCAGAGTTTTCCGGGCTTAACGAAGCCTGGAAAAATCTGTACCCGCGATAATCAAAGGGATTGTTCATGTGGATGATCGCATCAGTTCTTTTGCCTGTTGCAGGATCATCAATTTGAATGCGCGTCAGCCAGTCCAGGGTGTTGTCTCCACCAACGCCGCCTTCTTTCTTAATCGGCTTCTGTTGAATGTCCACGCCTTTGATGGTGAAAGGAAGTTCGAACCGGCGAACGCCAATTTCGTGCTGGCCAGACGCAGTGTCCAGATTGAAGGATTGTTTGAACATCTGATTGCTGGATTCGTCCGGCTGCACCGGCATCATTCCCGTATGACCCCGACTGGTCATAAAACCGCCAAAGAAAATGGTCAGCAATCCAATGTGAACCATGTAGGCCCCTAGTCGGTTCCAAATGCCGCGCTCGGCAAAAACCGTTGTGCGCGTTTCGTCTTCAGTGATTTTAACCCTGAACCCGGACGAACGAGCGGCCTTCACAGTGCGTTCAGCCAGCAGTTTCCGATCCAGGCCAGGCAATTCCACTTTCTCTTTGAACTGTTGCGCCATTGCAAACGTCGGCGAAGCCTTCAGCTTCTTTTTCGTGACAAAACTCCAGGCAGCCGGAAAGTGGTCAATCGAGGCCAAAATGATGTTCAGACTTAAAAACAGCAGCAACAGGTTGAAATACCAGACGTGATAAATGTCGAAAAATCCAAGTGTGCCATAAACCTTTTTCTCTGACGGAGTCAGATCAGCGAAATACGCCGGAAAGGTTTCCAGTTCAATCTGTTGAATCAACATGCCGATCATGCAAGCGATGATCAGCAGCATCAGCAACACGATACCGAATTGAACTGAGCTGAGCAGATTCAAAAACCGGTCAATAAAAGAGACCGATTTGGCAGTTTTTACCGGTCTGGCCGTTTCGGCCTTGTCTTGCTCGGCTGAAGTGGCGCCTTCAAGAACTGCGGAATTGACCACCAATTCCTGATCATCGGTCAGGCCAGACGCTACAGCAGCTTGAGATGAAGTTGACGATACGGAAGATTGCGCAGATGTCATTGCTCTACCTTAAAAAAACGGATCAATGAATCAATTTTGAATCATTACGTTGGGATACTTTATTCAGGTGGAACCGCAGTGTAGCAGTTGACTTTTTCTGGCGCAAACAGCGCCGAAGCCGCAGAGATCATTCATACAAACGCTCGAATATACAGGCGCTAAAAATGCCGATAGAAGAGAAAGCGAGTGTCAGTTGGAACAAGGCGCGGTGGCGATGTAAGCGTTGTTTTGCAGCCAATTCGATGACATTCTGACGATTACACTACTTCATCCTCACAGCGACGAAGGTCATATCGTCGTCGGCCGTTTTCCCTGCCGCCCAGCTTTCGCTTGTTTGCAGAAGGTTCTCGATCATGACTTTCGGATCAGCATTGGCATTGGCAAGCAAGGACGCTTTACATTGTTCGTAACCAAACATATCGCCCGCTTCGTTGAAGCGCTCTGGCAGGCCATCGCTCATCAGCAAGATGACATCGTTAACTTCTAGCTGGGTTTCGGCTTGACGATAAACATAATTAGACAAACCGCCCAGCGGTGCGCCGCCTAAGGGCAGCTCTTCGATGGTATGCGTGGCTGCGCGGTAAATCAAAATCGGCGGCATTCCCGCGACACTGAACTGCAAGAGGTTCCCTTTCACCCGAACCAGTGTCATGGCCATGAATAACGAACGCAGATTCATCCGCTTCAACGCGCGCGAAGTCTGGGTGAGCGTAGCCACCAGGTCGGACTGCCCTGCCAGATGATTGAACAAGCCTTTAGTCGCCGTCACCATCGTGCCTGCTTTCAAACCGTGGCCTGTGGCGTCACCGATGGCGATCGTCAATGACTCGTCCGCCCCGACGTGAAAATCATAGTAATCGCCACCCACTTCTGTCGCGGTTTTCATATAAGCGGCGATTTCGACATTCGGCAGGCTTGGCAGCTTCATTGGCAACATCGAAAGTTGCAACTGTCTCGCCTCTTCCATTTCCTTGGCTCGTTGCTCATTCTCAGCTTCAATCTCCTGTCGCCGCTGAGCTTCAGCGAGCATACGCTCGACCAGTTGGGCGTTTTCAAGAGCGAGCGAAGCCGATGCCCCAACGGATTGCAACAATCGTTTGTCTTCCCCCGAAAACGGCAAATCGCCCAAACGCGAGCCAAGCGCGACAACGCCGGGCAGCGCGTCTTTGGTCTTGAGAGGAAGCAACAGTGCGGCTTTTAACGCGAACAATGTTTTCCGCTCTTCCGCCGTCAGCCGCGATTGGCCGTTGACTGCGGTCAGATCGAAGGCAGGTTCGCCACCATCAAGTTCAATGGGGTCGCCTGTCTGTGCAAGTTGCGTCAGTGTTGCGGCATGAGCAGACAGACGGTGGCTGCCAGTGCGAGAAATTGCGCGTCCCTCCGCCGGGTTATAAATGCAACCATACGCGCTGTCGTAATCGCCTGTCTGTTCATCCCGCAAAAAGATCATCGCGCTTTCGGTTTGCAGTGCCGATTGAAGCCGGTTTGCCACGGCTTCCAATAGCCGCGGAGTGTCGTTGGTGGTCTGCAATGATTCTGCCAGTTCAGCCAGGATTTGCTGCGCATCATACGCCTGGCGGAAAAATTGCCGATCAATCAAAGGAGCCAAATAACGCTGGCGCAAAGTTCGCGCGCACTGCCAAGCCACCACACTCGAAGCGCCAGCGACTGCCGCAATCAGAACGGGTGACAAACGAAAGTGCGCAAAAAGCCACGTCAGTAATGCCATCACAAGCAGGCTGGCAACAACGACTTCCAGCAAAATTGCCCCGCGCAAAACCAATACATAGCGGGCGCCGCGACGCAGGATCAGGCTGATCGGAATGACGCGATGTCGAACGATGGCGTAAATAAAGCTGAGCGGCACCAGCGGCAATGTAATAAAGGTTGAATATTGCAGCCAGCTCCAAATGGTTGCCAGCTTCTCTTGCGTGTTGGTCACCTCCATCACGATGATCAGAAAAAGACTTCCGAAGCCGATCAGGCTGCCCCACATCACTACGCGTAATCGCCGCCGCCCCGCCGTATCCGATGTGCGGTAACTTAGCCACAAACAGACAAGGGCCCCCAACAAATAGCCTAGAAAGGTCAGATAACCCGCCAGCAACAGTCCATGCTCTCCCAGCCAGCGCACCAGCGGCAGGCTGAAAAATGGCGTAGACCATTGCATTGGCAAGCGGCTCAGGCCGAATGTGGGGAACGCAAACAAGCAAAGCGGCAGATACAACCATTGCGTCAAGCGCGGCCAGCGCTGCAACCACGGTAAGGGCTGTGGAAAGATGAGAAACAGATGTAGCAGCAGCGGCAATGAGAAAAGCCCGGCGATTCGGGCCAGGGCAACCAACAGCGCCAGCCAATTTGCGGGCATATCGGTCGGAAATCCGCCGCCCAATAACGTCGAAAAGGTACCCAGCATCAACGCCAGGATCCAGGCTTGTTGATCTTCCGCTTTGAGCAACAGCACCACTAGACCGGAAACCCAGAATAAAATGGGGATCAAATTACTCCAGGGGAATGGATCGCGCTCACGAGAAATGGTATGCCAGCTAAAAGTCAGTTGCTGGCCATCGCGCTCTACGGTCATTGAAC
>CAZXHW010000195.1:3163-10935 GCA_964639915.1 uncultured Heliomicrobium sp. | reverse complement strand
AGGGCTGAAGTTACCGCTTATCGCCGATAAGAAAGACAAACTTGCCCGCGCGTTTCCAGCCAGCGACAAATACCTGCGAATGGGGTTGCGTCACGAAGAAGGCAAAGCGCCGCTGATTCGCTTGATGGGATCAACCACCAGCAAGGAAAAAGGCGAGCAGCAGCACAATCTGGATTATCAATTTAATGGCACGGAATTCGTGCTGGTCACCCAATCTGTAATGCCGTTACCAAAATAAACCAATGAGCAAACTTGAAGGCAAAATTGCGCTTATCACCGGAGCCAGTCAGGGCATAGGGCAGGGAATTGCTACTGCGTTTGCCGCTGAAGGCGCGTCGCTGATTCTTAGCTCCCGCAATATTGAACGGCTGAACCAAAACGCCGAAGTGTTGATTAATGCTGGAGCCGAAGTGCTGGTTGTTCAGGCAGATGTGACCGACGAAGCGCAGGTGCGGGAATTGTTTCGCCAGACTATGGAGCGGTTTGAACGGCTGGACATTCTGGTCAACAACGCAGGTATTTTCGACGGCGGACCGCTGGATGAATTATCTGTGGAAGCCTGGGATCGAGTGATGGCGACGAATCTGCGCGGGCCATTTCTATGTACCCGCGAAGCAATGCGGGTTATGAAAGCGCAGCGCGGCGGACGGATCATCAATGTCGGTTCGATTTCAGCGCAGCGTGTGCGACCGAACTCTGCGGCCTATAGCACCAGCAAGTTTGGAATTTCCGGCTTGACGCAGGTGACTGCGCTGGAAGGTCGCGAGTTTGGCATTACCTGCGGCTGTCTGCATCCCGGCAATGTCGAAGTCCCAACGTTGGCCGAAAGCCGTCGCCTGAACGGCGAACCCACGATGAGCGCAGACGACATCGCCCAAGCCGCCGTCGCCATGGCTGCACTGCCGCCCAATGTAAATATGCTGGAAGCTATTGTTTTACCGATTGGCCAGCCTTATCTGGGGCGCGGTTGATGTTGATTGCTTACATGGTTTTTCGGCGCAGATGCTTGTCAGCGAAGTTCAGATATTGTTCCCAATCATAATTGGTCACGTCGTGTTTTCCGGCTCGAATGTGATGGCCGATGGTGGTCATCACGGGTTGATGCAAGCCGGGCATTTCCGTTACTCCCAGCCCATCAGTCCCAAGCAAACGGTACACGGGGGTAGCAGCCTTGGCTGACAGGAACTCTCCATTCGGGTCTGCCCACTGGTCTTCCACTGCGCTGGCGACATACAGCGGGCGCGGAGCCATCAGCGCCAGCAGCATGTGCTGATCCACGGGCAGCGAAGCCACGTCTTTGTTGTACTTTTTGAAATTCGCGTTGAACCAGTATGGAAACGACGTGTTGATGCGGTCAACCGTTTCCCCATAATTGCGCCGCGCCAGTGCCGCGCCGCCTTCGCCGCTTTCGTTGGAAATCACCAGCGCAAAGCGTTCGTCCTGCGCGCCAGCCCACAATGCGCCTTTGCCCAATCGAGAATGGCCCAGCAAGGCGATTCGCTTGGCGTCCATATCCTTATCTTTTTCAATGTAATCCACTGCGCGGCTCAAGCCCCAAGCCCAAGCCCCGATCGCATTCCAGTCGTCGGCTGCCTGTGAAGTTTGTCCAGGTTTATAAAAGTAAGGTATGACCGATTCCTTCAATCCGTCTTTGTGATCTGGGAACAGGTCGCCGTTGTAAATCGTGGCCACGGCATACCCGCGTTTCAGAACCATTTCAACTGGCCAGCGATTGGCTTCGGTGCCGCGAGATTTTTCCGTTGCGCGGTTGTTCACTGCGCCGGTTTCTTTGCCGTCGCGCAGCCAGCTTGAAGCCAACGCAATTCCCGGATCGTTGCTGATTGCCTGATTGCCATTGAAATTCAAACCAATGAAAACGGGCGCAGGCTGTGTGCGACCATTCGGGATGTAAAACAGCACGGACATTTTCGGACCGTCTGTTTTGCCAGCCAGATAAATCGTCACTTCTTTTCGTGTTGCCAATCCGCCCAGCGCCTTCGGGTCGCGCGAAGTTTCCGCAAAGCTGATCCGCGCCGCCTTTGCCGTTGCCGGGGTTTGGCCATAAACGTAGGTTTTATAAAGCTTTAGAATTTCCTGCCGACGCGCTCGCCATTGGCTGGCGGTCATCACTTTGCGGCCATCACTCATTATCAAAGGATCGGGCAAAGTGTACGAACCGACCTTCGATTCATCGTAATTGGGGACAAATTGCTGGGTTTGCGTTGTGGCTGGCTGGAGCTGAAACAGCAGGATTGCAGCCGCGCTCAGCAAAAGGCGAGCAAAATGATTGATTCGCATTCGAGAAACCTCCGCAAAGTTCGGTTTGTTATGGACTGTAAGTTCGTTTTGGTCTGACCGAATTGTCTACAGAAGTCCATTGGTTGCAAGTTTAGGAGTAAAAATCTGACCAAAGGCTGTATTTTTGAACCGGTTAAGTGGCATTTTTAGGTTTGCTGAAAAATTTTCGGCAAAGTTCTTGACAGGAAGAGGCTCAAGTTTTATCTTGCATCCGTACTCAGGGAAAGGGCCTGAAGGAATCAGGCAAGAGAAAGTGGAAGTTTAGTTAAGCAATCCAAGGAGGTAATTTTATGAGAGCTGCTACTTGTGGAGTTGTGAAGCGCGATCCGGTATTTGCCGATCTGCGAAATATTCAGGATGACTTCAGTCGGATTTTCAGCGGCGGGTTGCCGCAGTTTTTCGGCGGAGAAGAAGTCTTCACGGGTAAATGGAGTCCCAAAGTTGACATCTTTGAAAACGAAGGTTCGATAGTGCTTGAAGCTGATTTGCCCGGATTAAAGGCTGGTGATTTCAATCTTTCAATTGAAAACTATCGGCTGACTCTGACCGGCGAACGCAAGTTCGAAAAGGAAGAGAAAGGCGAAAATCTGCACCGTGTCGAACGAAGCTACGGTACTTTCACACGCACCTTCACGTTGCCGAACACGGTCAATGTTGAAGAGGTCAAGGCCGAGTTTAAGGACGGGGTTTTGCATGTGATTTTGCCGAAGCGTGATGAAGTAAAAGCCCGCAACATCAACGTAACAATCAAAACTGACACAAATGGGTCAGTAAGCTAGTAAGAAAGATAAAAAGTGGGATGGAGGCTAGCGATTGACAGAAGGGCTTCGGGCTTTTAGAAAGTCCGAAGCCCAAGTTTTTATCGGCCAGAAAATTTCAGACAGGATTTACAGGATTCGCAAGATGTCTGAAACAAGCAGGTCAACCCAGTAAATCTTGTAAATCCTGTCTACTCGATTGGGAGGTGAAGATGAACCTGAACAAGTTCACATTAAAAGCCCAGGAAGCGGTTGAATCTGCCGTCGCCCTGGCCGAAAAACAGAATCATCAACAGGTGGAACCTGAACACGTACTGGTTGCAATGATTGAACAGCCCGAAGGCGTGACGCGTCCAATTTTCGGAAAGATCGGCGCGAACGTTCAAGCTGTTCTGAGCGAAGTGGAAGCGGCAATCAAAAAGTTTCCCGCTGTCAGCGGTTTTGGCCAAAAGTATTATGGCAATCGCGCGACCGAAGCATTCAGCAAGGCGCAGAAAGAAGCTGACAAGCTGAAAGATGAATACATTTCGTCCGAACATCTGTTGCTGGCTTTGACCGACGACAAACAGGATGCCGGGAAGATTTTGCGCTCGCACGGCATCAGCCGAGATGCCTTGCTGAAAGTGATTCAGCAGATGCGCGCCGGAGCCAAAGTTACCAGCCAGAACGCTGAAGAAAGTTACCAGGCACTGTCGAAATACTCGCGCGATCTGACCGAACTGGCGCGTCAAGGCAAGCTCGATCCTGTGATCGGGCGTGATGACGAAATCCGCCGCACGATTCAGGTTTTGTCTCGACGAACCAAAAATAATCCGGTCATCATTGGCGAACCTGGCGTTGGTAAAACCGCCATTGTCGAAGGGTTGGCGCAGCGTATTGTGTCCGGTGACGTGCCGGAAACATTGAAGAACAAGCGGTTAGTAGCGCTTGATCTTGGCGCGATGCTTGCCGGAGCGAAGTATCGCGGCGAGTTTGAAGAACGCCTGAAAGCCGTACTTCGTGAAATTGAAAAAGCCGAAGGTCAGATTATTGTTTTCATTGATGAACTGCACACGATTGTTGGCGCAGGTGCTTCAGAAGGCGCGGTTGACGCTTCGAACATGCTGAAACCGGCGCTGGCGCGCGGTGAGTTGCGTTGTGTTGGCGCGACGACGCTGAACGAGTACCAGAAGTACATCGAAAAAGACAAAGCGCTGGAACGTCGTTTCCAGCAGGTGTACGCCTCAGAGCCGAATGTGGAAGATACCATCTCCATCCTGCGTGGGTTGAAAGACAAGTACGAAACCCATCACGGTGTTCGAATCAAAGACGCCGCGATTGTCGCAGCGGCAACTTTGTCGAATCGTTACATCACAGACCGGTTCTTGCCGGACAAAGCAATTGACCTGGTTGACGAAGCCGCTTCCAAGCTGCGCATCGAAATTGACAGCTTGCCCACGGAAATTGACGAAGTCGAACGGGACATCATTCAGCGGGAAATCGAACGCCAGGCTTTGCTTCGCGAAGAAGACGCCATTTCAAAAGAGCGGCTGGCCAAGGTTGAAAAAGAGATTGCCGACCTGAAAGAGAAGTCCGATGGCATGAAAGCCAAGTGGCAGTCGGAAAAGGAAGTCATCGAACGCATTCGCTCGGCGAAAGAGAAGACCGAAGCTTTGAAGGTCGAAGCCGAACAGCTTGAACGCGCTGGCAATTATGAAAAGGTGGCGGAAATTCGCTACGGCAAGATGGTCGAAGTGCAAAAGCAATTTGAAGCCGATCAAGCCAAGCTGCAAGAGTTGCAGGCTGCCGGACGGACATTGAAAGAAGAAGTCACAGAAGAAGATATTGCTGAAGTCGTGGCGCGCTGGACGGGCGTTCCGGTGTCAAAGATGCTGGAAGGCGAGGTCCAGAAATTGGTCAAGATGGAAGAGCGGTTGGGAATGCGCGTCATTGGTCAGAACGATGCGCTGGTTGCTGTGGCCAATGCGGTTCGCCGCGCTCGGGCAGGGTTGCAAGACCCGAAACGACCAATCGGCTCGTTTATCTTTCTTGGCCCGACCGGCGTCGGCAAAACCGAAACCGCGCGCGCGTTGGCGGAATTCATGTTCGACGACGAACACGCGATGGTGCGCCTGGATATGTCGGAGTTTATGGAAAAGCATTCTGTCGCCCGACTGATCGGCGCCCCTCCGGGGTATATCGGTTACGACGAAGGCGGCTATTTGACCGAAGCTGTCCGGCGTCGGCCTTATTCGGTGGTCCTGTTTGACGAAATCGAAAAAGGCCATCCGGATGTGTTCAACATCCTGCTGCAAATTCTGGATGATGGGCGATTGACCGACGGCAAAGGCCGCACGGTGGATTTCAAAAACACCGTTGTCATTATGACTTCGAACGTTGGTTCGCGCGAAATTCAGGATTTCCAGGGTGATGACAAGGCAATGCGCTCAGCGGTGCTGGAACAATTGCGCGGTCAATTCAAGCCGGAATTCCTGAACCGCATTGACGACATCATCATCTTCAAGCGGCTGGGAATTGATCAGATCCGTTCGATCATCAAGGTTCAGCTTGAAGCGTTGCGGCGAATGCTGGCAGATCGCAAGATCAATCTGTTGCTGGACGCTTCTGCGGAAGAGTTGCTGGCGCGCGAAGGCTACGATCCGGTTTATGGCGCTCGACCATTGAAGCGAGCGATTCAAAGCCTGATCCAGAACCCGCTGGCGATGAAGCTGCTTAGCGGCGAAGTCAAACCGGGCGAAACGCTGACCGTCAAAGGTGATTTGGAAAGCGGCCAGATGGTTTTTGCCACGGGGCAAAGCGTGGCCGCCGCAAGTTGAAAATAGAATGGATAAAGCAGGGTTGGCGGATCAATGCAAAATTGATCTGCCAATCCAGCATTGTCCTAAACGCTAATGCTACATTTTGGCTTTCAGTAAGCCACATGGTAGATTGCGAGTCTTTCATCACTAACCAAATGCATTCAAAGGGTTGTCAAAGAAATGAGTTCAGACGTGGGAAATAAACAATCAGCTCAAGAGGCAGCGGAAGCTCCGCAAGAAGGCGAAATCCGCATAACAGACAAGCGCCGAGTCACTGCTGACGCTGACTCTGTGTCGGAACAGGAAGAAGGGCAAAACGACAGCTCAGCCCAGGCGGAAATCGAGGCGCTACAGGCGAAATTGAAAGAATCCGAAGAAAAACGCGGCGAAGCTGAGCGTAAATTGAGCGAGCACGCCGACCGATTCCGCAAAGCGGAAGAACGGCTGAAAACTGAAACCGAAGAAATGCGCGCTCGACTGAATCGCACTGCCGAACAAAAGCTGGAAGCTGCGCGCGGTGACCTAGTGGCTGGGCTGTTGGACACGCTCGATAATTTGAAGCGCGCAGTTGCGGCTGCCGAAGCCAGCCAGCATAACGAAACTGATTTTACCGCTTTGCTTGAAGGAGTCAGAGCGACGGCGAATTTGTTTGAGTCGAAAATGCTCGGCTTAGGATTGGCAGCCCTGGAAAGCGAAGGGCAGGATTTCAATCCCGAAATCCATGAAGCTGTTGAAATTGTTCCGGTCGAATCCGACCAGGACAACAAAGTGATTGCCGAGTATCAAACCGGCTACAAATTTGGAGATCGCTTGCTGCGTCCGGCGCGTGTTCGCGTGGGAAGAGCAAGCTAAACATTAAAGCATGTAATACAGCCTGAAGGCCGTACTACGAACGTTTCAGAGGAGAAAACCCAATCGTGGCAAAAGACCTGACATTTAGAGAAGAAGCCCGCCGAGGAATGCTTGAGGGCGTCAACATTTTGGCAAATGCCGTTCGTGTAACCCTTGGCCCTCGTGGGCGCAATGTCGTGATTGATAAAAAGTTCGGATCGCCGTTGATTACCAAGGACGGCGTTACAGTCGCAAAAGAAATTGACCTGAAAGACCCACTTCAGAACATGGGCGCGCAGATGGTGCGCGAAGTTGCTTCGAAGACAAACGATGTGGCAGGTGATGGCACGACGACAGCGACCGTGCTGGCCCAGGCGATTTTCCGCGAAGGCGTCAAAAACGTGGTTGCCGGAGCAAACCCGATGGCGCTGAAACGCGGTATTGATCGCGGAGTCGCCGTCGCAGTCGCCGAAATTGAAAAAATGTCGAAAAAGGTCAAAGGGAAAGACGACCTGACTGCCGTCGGCACGGTTGCCGCCAATGGTGACAAATTGATTGGCGAATTGCTGGCCGCTGCAATGGAGCAAGTCGGCAAAGACGGTGTTGTTACTGTTGAAGAAGCCAAGACGATTGAAACTTCGCTCGATATTGTTGAAGGCATGCAGTTTGATCGTGGCTACATTTCGGCTTATTTCGCCACTGACCCCGCCAAGCTGGACGTAACGCTGGAAGATCCGCTGATCCTGCTGAATGAAAAGAAAATATCTTCGCTGCACGAACTGTTTCCGATTCTGCAAAAAGTGGCTGAAACCGGCCGCAGCTTGCTGATCATTGCCGAAGATGTTGAAGCGGAAGCTTTGTCGGCTCTGGTCATCAACAAACTGCGCGGCGTGTTGAAAGTCGCTGCGGTCAAAGCGCCGGCTTTTGGTGACCGCCGCAAAGCGATGTTGGAAGACATTGCCATTCTGACGGGCGGCAAAGTCATCACAGAAGATTTGGGCATCAAGCTTGAAGGCGTCGAACTGGCCGATTTGGGCAGCGCCAAAAAGATCATTATTGATAAAGATAACACCACCATCGTCGAAGG
>CAZXHW010000195.1:0-3153 GCA_964639915.1 uncultured Heliomicrobium sp. | reverse complement strand
GATTCGCCGCCAGGCCGAAGAATCAACTTCGGATTACGACCGCGAAAAGCTGCAGGAACGATTGGCTAAGCTGGCAGGTGGAGTCGCTGTCATCAAGATCGGCGCGGCGACCGAAATTGAAATGAAGGAAAAGAAAATGCGTGTTGACGACGCATTGCACGCGACCAAAGCCGCTGCTCAGGAAGGAATTGTGCCGGGCGGAGGCGTGGCGTTGTTGCGCGCGGCAAAAGCTTTGGAGCCGCTATTGTCGGAAGCCGTTGGCGACGAAAAAACCGGCATTGAAATCCTTCGCCGGGCAATGGAAGAGCCCATGCGAATGATTGCTCAAAACGCAGGGCAAGACGGCAGTTTGATCGTTGGTAAAGTTCGCACGGAAAAGAAGACCGTCGGGTACAACGCATCTTCGGGAAAGATGGAAGATCTGCTGGAAGCTGGAATTATTGATCCGGCGAAAGTCGTCCGCACGGCGCTGCAAAACGCGGCTTCGATTGCAGGACTTCTGATCACAACCGATGCCGCTGTGACGGATATTCCTGAGGCGGCAGCGGGGCCAATGCCCGGTGAAGATCACCACTAAAAATAGGTGATGGTTAGTTGTCGGTAAGCAAGTTTGTTAGTCTGCGTACCGACAACTGTCGCAAATTGGGTTCTACTATATCGTTGCTTGACAGCGCCGATGGCGGGCAGTAGTTTTAGCCCGCCTTCCTTTATTGCGCGGTTATTTGAACTTCGCCGCGTGCAGAATGTAAAAGTCCAAAAGCGATAAAATATAGACGAGCGACAGGCTGTAAAGTTTCGTGCTGAAGGTCTACACTGAATGTAGTTTATATTGGTGCTGGGAGCTTGAATTTTTCAGGCAGTTTTTAAGAGAGGTACAAAGCCGTGTTTGATCTGGGACCGATGACTGACAAGTTTTCCGAATCTGGGCAGAAAATTGTCCGGCGTGCGATTGAAGTATCAAAAGGACGCGATCACAATTTTCTCTCCGTGGAGCATATTTTTACTGCGCTCAGCGAGCTTGAGAACGTGTTGTTCAACGACACGATGCAGACTGTGGGCGTTGATCCGCGAGCTGTTTCCCACTTGCTGGATCAGGAACTGGCAAAGAGCCGCCAGTATGTCGGCAAGAAAATGTACATCGCCGACACAACACGGGATTTGTTTAACCGTGCGCTGAAGCGCGCGCGCGCGCAAGGCCGATCACAGATCGAATCGTATGATCTGCTGGCGACGATTTTTACCGACCAGGCAGGAAAACCGGCTGAAATTCTTCGCGCCCTTGGGGTTGATCCGCACTACGCAACTGACACCATTGTCGAAAAAGTTCGCAGCCGCGAAGAACAAACCGAAACGCTTCGCAAAAAATACGAGCTGCCGCCTTACCTGAAACATTTTGGGCTGTCGCTGAACAAGTTGGCTCGGCAAGACAAGTTGCCGCCAACCATTGGCCGTGAACAGGAAATCAAGCAGATGGTGGAAATCCTTTGCCACCGCGAACGCGCCAATTCACCAATGCTGGTTGGCGAACCCGGCGTAGGCAAAACCGCTGTGGTCGAAGGTTTGGCCCGTTTGATTGAGTTGGAACCGCAGAAGGTTCCGGCCCGGTTGCGGGGAGCGCATGTCGTGCAGTTGCAGATGGCAGGAATTGTCGCTGGAACAATGCTGCGCGGAATGTTCGAAGAACGTTTGCAAGGCATCATTCAGGAAGTCAAAGAGCGCACCGATCTGATTCTTTTCGTTGACGAAGCGCATACGATCATCGGCGCAGGTTCAGCGATGGGAGCTTCCAGCGATGCCGCGAACATGTTCAAAGGCGCGTTGGCGCGCGGCGAAATCCGCATCATCGGCGCGACGACGTTGACGGAGTACAAGGAATACATCGCCGAAGACGAAGCTCTGGCTCGACGCTTCCGGCTGGTCAAAGTGGACGAACCCAGTTTGGCCGAAACCAAACAAATCCTGCATGGCATCCGGCCACGCCTGGAAAAGAATTACTCGGTCAAAATTACAGACGCTGCGATTGATACGGCGCTTGAAATGGCTCCGCGATACATTCGCAATCTGCATCTGCCGGACAAGGTCATCGGCTGGCTGGATACCGCTTCTGTCAAAGTCGAAATCAACGAGCTTTCGGCAATGCAGGTTCAGCCGGAACACATCATTGACGTCATTTCTCAGGAATCCCGAATTCCGAAAGATTTGATCTTCCGCGATACGTCGGATCGCTTTCGAACGTTGGAAGACACGCTTGGTCGCCGGGTCATTGGCCAAAAAGACGCTGTCAAAGCGGTTGCGCAGCGCTTGCGCTTGAACAAAGGCCCGTTGAAGGAAAACTTCTACAAACCGGATGGAGTTCTGCTGTTCCTGGGACCGACCGGTGTGGGCAAAACCGAATTGGCCAAAGCCGTTGCTGAAACGATGTTTGGTGACGAAAGCAAGATGGTCCGCATTGATATGAGCGAATATCAGGACGGAACCGTTGCCATCGAAAAGCTGATCGGTATGCCGCGCGGCATTGTCGGCAGCGAACGCGGCGGCATTTTGACCGAACGGTTGCGCGAAAATCCGTACACGGTGTTGCTGCTTGACGAAGTTGAAAAGGCTTCGCCGTATTTGCTGAATCTGTTCCTGCAGGCGTTCGACGAAGGCTGGTTGACCGATGGTCGTGGCAAGAAAGTTTATCTGTCTGACGCGATCATCATCATGACTTCGAACCTCGGTTCCGAGAATTTCAAGAAGTACATGAAACCGCTTGGCTTCGGCAACAAAACCACCGCTGATGTCGAAGAGGTCAAGCGCGCGGTGCTTGGCGCGGCGGAAACGCGGTTTTCGCCAGAGTTCCGTAACCGTATTGATGAAATCGTGGTCTTTTCGCCGCTGACGCAGGATGAAGTGAAGCAGATTGCGTTGCTTTATCTGGGCAGTATGCGCCGCCAAATGGAACGCCAGGGCAAAATCATGCGTCTCAGCGAAGCCGCACTGGAAAAGGTGGTTGAAAAAGGATTCAGCGTGGCGTACGGCGCGCGCTTCCTGAAACGCACGATTGATGAATTGATCAAACTGCCGATCACCAATCTGTGGAAAGCGTTCAACACCTTCGTCGTGGATTTGAAAGACGGAGAAGTTGACGTCCGCGGCGAGTAAGTCGTTTGC
>CAZXHW010000194.1:0-10983 GCA_964639915.1 uncultured Heliomicrobium sp. | reverse complement strand
TTAATAGGAACAGTCGTTTTAATTTATATGACTTGTCTTGGCCAGAACCTGACCACTTTGCTTCAAAACATTGGCGCTAAACTTGAGCTCGTTTCAAAGACAGTTGATTAGGCTTTGCGCTGAATCTGTGCCCCTATCCTTCCTTTACTCATCCTTTCACTTTAGTTTCTGGCCTTCGCGAATTGCAGCGTTGAAACTTTCCAAATTCGCTATTAGAGTTACGCCGCTTTACTCATAGCTGAAACAACAATCTACAAAACAAAATTTTTATGTCACATAAAGTCACACTGATACCCGGCGACGGCATTGGCTCGGAAATTACCGGAGCAGTCGTTCGCATTATTGAAGCTGCTGGGGTGGACATCGAATGGGAAAGTTACATCGCTGGTGCCGAAGCGCTTTCCAGATTTGGCGATCCGCTTCCGCAAGATGTGCTGGAATCCATCAAGCGCAATAAAATTGCATTGAAAGGGCCGCTGACAACACCCGTTGGAACTGGCTTTGCCAGCGTCAACGTGCGTTTGCGAAAAACGCTGGACCTTTACGCTAACTTGCGCCCGGTGAGAAATCTGCCGGGACTGGTTACGCCTTTCGGCGACCTTGATTTGATTGTGGTTCGTGAAAACACCGAAGACCTTTATTCCGGGCTTGAGCACGTTGTCGTTCCAGGTGTGGTTGAAAGTATCAAGATCATCACCGAAAAAGCTTCAACGCGTATCGCTCGATTTGCCTTCGATTACGCACGCAGCGAAGGGCGCAAAAAAGTCACAGCCATCCATAAAGCCAACATCATGAAACTTTCCGACGGATTGTTTCTGGACTGTTTTCGAAAAGTTGCCGCTGAATATCCGGAAATTGAAGCAGATGACAAGATCGTTGATAACACCTGCATGCAGTTGGTGATGAGACCTCAGCAGTTCGACATACTGTTGCTGGAAAATTTATACGGTGACATTGTTTCGGATTTGGCTGCCGGACTGGTTGGCGGGCTGGGGATTTGTCCTGGCGCGAACATCGGCGAACTGGGCTCTGTCTTTGAAGCTGTTCACGGCAGCGCGCCGGACATCGCCGGAAAGAATCTGGCAAACCCGACAGCGCTGTTACAATCGGCAGTAATGATGCTTCGTCATCTTGGTGAGCGAACTGCTGCTGACCTGATCTCCAAAGCCATGATTTACACATTAGCTGAAAAGAAAGTGCGCACGCGTGATCTTGGCGGCACTGCCCACACTACCGAATACACTGAAGCAATAGTCGCTTCAATGAAAGAGCTATCAGCTTAACGATATAATAGGCAGGCTGAAATTCAACTGATGCGAGTGCGGCCAATCAATAATCCATTGATTGGCCGCACTTGTGTTTTTATCGGCTGCCGTTGCGTTCGGCCAAACGCAGAAGCCTAACCGCGTTTTCGTGGTCAGCAGAACTCGCCGAAAATTTATGCGAACCATCGTTCTTCGTCGCATCAACAACAAAAAACAGATAGTCAGTTTCCGCAGGATTCAGCGCGGCTTGAAGCGAGCGCTGTCCCGGCGAAGCAATCGGCCCCGGAGGCAATCCTGCACGTTTGTACGTGTTGTATGCCGAATCACGGTCCAAGTCGCTTTGGTAAATCTTGCCACGATATTTTCCTTCCACTAGCGCGGCGTAAATCACAGTCGGATCACAAGCCAGCGGTACGCCCGTTTTCAATCGCCGATGAAAAACTGATGAGATTGTCTCGCGCTCGCTGTCCACTTTCGCTTCTTTTTCAACCAGCGAAGCCATCGTGAGCGCTTGCCGGGTCGTCATTCCCAATTGAGTCGCACGCTGTTGTAGTTCTGGCGTGTAAACCTTGCGGAAGCGTTTCACCATCGCTTCAACTAATTGCTCTCGCGTGGTTATGGCCGCATATTCGTAGGTGTCAGGGAAAAGGTAGCCTTCCAACGTTCTGGCATCGGGGTCAAGGTCAGAAATTAGCGAGACGTTTTTCAGTAATTCCAGCACGTCATCCGGATTCATTGTCGGTTGTTTCAGTCCCTGCAATCCTGCCAGCACGCGCGCAATATCGTATTGGTTGAAACCTTCCGGAATGGTGAACTGGCGCATGGCAACTTCGCCGCGGATCAACTGATTAATCGCCTGAATCGGCGTGATTGGAGATTTGAAGCGATAGTCGCCGGATTTCAGGTTTGCGCCACGCTTCACGGTTCGCAGCCATAACTTCACAGGAAACGTGTTTTGCAAGACACCTTCGGTTTGCAGGCGCGCAAGAATCAACGAACTACTTGTGCCAGGTTCAATCGTGATGATTTTTTGAGCTGAGTTATGGCTGATCGAACGACTCATTTCGGCGTCCAGCCAAAACCAACCGCCGGCAGCAATTGCAACTGCGACCAAAATGGCCGCAGTAAGAATAAGGAAAATTTTTTTGAATCCTGATTTTTTTTGCATTTTCGATCTACTGAAAAGAAGACAGGGATGATTCAATATATTTTCGACTCGCCAAACCATCCAGATAATCTTGCAAGATCAAGACTGCGGCGTATTCATCCGATTTCGCTTTTCTCTCCTTCAGGCTTACGCCCATTTCGCGCAGAATTTGATCCGCTTCAATGGAAGTCAGTCGTTCATCAATCAGTTCGATGGGAACGGAAATATGTGGCTGCAATGACACAACAAATTTTTCGACTTTCCCGACGGCTTCACCACGAGTCCCGTCCATGTTCAGCGGCAAGCCAATAACAATTGTTTCCACTTCGTAATCCAGGGCAAATTGACCAATGCGCTCTGGCGCCTGGCCCATATTCGGAGGTCGAATCGTTGTCAGCGGTCGAACGGTCAATTGCAACTCGTCGCAAATTGCCAATCCAATGGATTTAGTCCCGTAATCAATTGCCAGCACTCGCATAAACTTAGCCTAGTCAGCGCTGTAAATTCAAACCTGGAAAAACGCGCACGACGAACCAACCCAATCTTTGTTCTTGTTGAAATCCACGCCCATCATGTCGCCTTTGCTCAGGCGGGTCAGCATAGTTACGGGAACCGGTTCGGCATCTCCATCGGGCCAGACAAACATCACACGCACTTCAACTTTGCTCGGTTCGTCTGGCGTTTGAATCACGGGCGCGTAAAAGACCTTTTCCTGCAATAGGTAATCGCCTCGTTGGTCAGGGGAAACAGCGTCTAAATCTTCTTTGTTGATAGTGACTTTGACTCCACTGCCCGCAAACGAAAACAGAGGTTTGAGCACGAAGTTTTCCAAATCACTCGGATAGTCACTTAACTGATCTAAAAACCATGCTCGTGGAACAGTTGGATGATTCAAGAAGGGCAGCGAGAATTTGCTCATGCGAAAATACCAATTTGGATGCCCTGCCCATTCCACGTCCAATTCGTCTCTGAAATCGAAATTGGCCTTGACGCCCTTTCGCACAAACTCATCAATAATAACCCGGTTATAAATGCGGCGGATTTCAACTTCGTGGCCATTTGAAAAATAAAACAGCTTGTTTCCTCGTTTGAGGATTTCGGATACATCCACGAATGGGATGCCAAAAAGTTTTTCCGTCGCTTTGAAATCCGGCAACGTTTTCTGGCGAAGAGGATCAATTTCCATCAGCACCACGTGCTTGGGGTCGTGACCATTAAGAAAGATGCGGCGAAGCAATTCTAAATATCGGTCGTCGGTAAGCCCGCCAAGCAGATAATCCAGCTTTCCCAAGTCGTAAAGGCGCTGATATTCGTGCGGCAGTAGAAGCTGAAACGCATATAGCGACGCGCAACCCTGCAATTCAATCAGTTTTGGAGCCAGCCGCCCATCCGCTTCCCGTGTAATCGCAAAATCCACTTGAATGAAATGAGGATGAGCACCTTCATTGGGCACGTTGAACTGTGCTGGAATCGCACGCGAAGATGCCGCCAGATAATCCGGTGTGCATAGCTGAGCGATCAACTCTTTGCCAGCCTGCGCCATTTCATTCACCAATTCATTTGGCAAAAAGACCGGAGTTTCGCACGGACGAAATTCAGTTTTCACGCCGACAGCTTGGTCTAGAGAGCGTAGAAAGCGTTGGTATTTTTCTACGGTAAATTGCGAATTGAATTTTTGGCGTAGTTCAGGGATCACAAAACTTTCCTCACGAATGAATACGCCCGCGATCTCGCGGGCGAGCATAGGAACAAACGTGGGAGATGATAGACGCTGGCCGCCTGAACCGTCTAGTCAGCTTCAGCTTCAGTTTTGAGGCCCCCGCCTGCCATATCCTGAATCTTTGTTTTGTTTCGCAAGATATAGGCAATGAACGCTCGCGTTGGAGAAGGTTGAAAACGTCCCAATGAAACCAACGCAACCGAACGCCGCAAGCGATGTCCAGTAATTTGAAGCTGTGCCAGTTTGCCAGCGCGCACTTCGTCGCGGACAGACCAGGATGGCAAAAGCGAAACTCCCAATCCACGCTCTACCATTCGTTTGATGAAAAATGTGTCGTTCGATTCCAAAGCCAGGTCAGGCCGAACTCCGATTTGATCAAAGAATTGGTCTGTCGCGCGCCGGATCGAAGCTCCTCGCTCAAACAGAATCAATTTTTCTTTTTGAATCTCGGTCACTGATAGCGCGCGCTTCTTGGCCAATGCGTGTTCTGTGCTAACCACCAACATCAGCTCATCTTCAAATAATTTTGTCACTTGCAGGTTCGGCGAATAAACCGCCAATGACGCAAACCCGACATCTGCAGCGCCGTTCAAAATGTCCGCAACTGTATGTTCAGTGCTGACCGTAGTTCGAAACGAAAGATCAATTCCTGGGTGAGAGTCCATGAAAGATTCAAACAAGGGCACGAATAAGTGGACGAACGCCTGCGTCGCCGCTGCCACGCGAACGCGTCCAACAGGCGTGCGTTCGCGGCCAGAAATACTTTCGCGCAAGGCTTCGGCGTCATCCAAAATTCGCCCCACATATTCCAACGCAATCTTTCCCGCTTGTGACAGCTTCACGCCGCGTTTCGCGCGAATGAATAGCGGTTCGCCCAATTCTTCTTCCAACGCTTTGATTTGATGGCTGACGGCTGACTGGGTTAGATGCAATCGTTCAGCCGCGCGAGTGAAGTTCAGTGTCTCTGCCACAGAGCGAAACGTTCTCAACTGAGTCATTTCCATAAATAATTTTCCTTTTACGTAGTTCAGTTCGACGTCATTAGGATAATTGATTACGTGGATTACAACAATGAGTTGGACAGATGACAGCCCGGGGGCAATAATCCGCCCGTGCTTTTGCAGAGTTTGTTGTTTCTGCCGATGCGTAGCTGGTAATGCAAAAGCTGCAGGAGAAGGAGGGATGTGCTGATTCATTCAATAAATTGGACGGCAACAATCCCAACAAACTGACGATCTGACGATGATATACGCAGAAAAAGAAGGGCTTTGCTGGGATTTAAAATTATGAACCACAATCTAAATTGTGGAATTGACTAGATTGAAAATTTAAGACTTTGCCGCTCAAAGCCAAATGGCATCGGGCTAATTTGCCTTCATAAGGCAAAAAAGGTTGTTTGCGCAATCCGATGAATGGCTTTTGTCCTCATCAAAGTTGTAGCGACGGCGGCAAGCACGGTTTATCACGTAGACGCTTGTTTCATTATCTCTCTGCTATGGTGCTCTTGTAGGCTGCGATCTTTTTTTAGGTCGCAGCCTTTCTTTTTTATTTGAGCAGTTGCGCAGCCTTTTCAAACACCTGATCCAAAATTTCTCGCGCTCGTTTTTCGCTTCCCGCCTCTGAAATCAAACGAATAATTGGTTCCGTGTTCGATCCGCGAACGTGCAGCCAGCCATCCACGAAACTGACTTTCACGCCATCGCGCAAATCAATTTGTTCGTTGGCGTATTCGCGGCGAACCATTTTCAAAACTTCGCCGATCTTGTCTGAAGGGCAATTCAGTTTCTCTTTGATCATCACGTGGCGCGGCAATTCGGCCATCAAATCAGAAATCGAACGTTCTGTTTCCGCCAGCAAATGCAGAATCAAAGCCATCCCGACGTGGCTGTCGCGGCAAAAATTGATACGCGGATAGATCACGCCGCCGTTGCCTTCGCCACCAATGACTGCGCCAACCTGTTGCATCATTTCAGTAACGTTGGCTTCGCCGATTTTTGACCGATGCAAACTGCAATTGAATTTCTTCGCCAGATCATCCATTGCCGAAGTTGTTGAAAGATTGGTGACTATTGCACCCGGCGTTTTGCTTGCCACAAACCACGAAGCCAGCACCAACGTAAACTCTTCACCAATCGTTTCACCCTTTTCATTCACCACAGCCAGCCTGTCGGCGTCCATGTCCTGAGCGAATCCGACATTAGCTCCGCTGTCTTTCACCAACTGGCACAGCTTGCCCAAGTTCTCAGCAATTGGTTCGGCTCCGCGCGGAAATGAACCGTTGGGAGTTGTATTGAGAGTTACAACTTCCGCCCCTAAAGCTTCCAGCAGTCGGGGGGCAATAATCGAACCTGCACCATTACAAGAATCCAGTGCGACTTTTAGCCTTTGTTTTGCTGGCAAAGCTCCTACGACATCAATGATTGTTTTTATATGAGCGTCCAGCGCGATTGAATAGTTTTCTACGCTGCGCATGTCGCTGCCGCTGACTTTTGTGTAATCGCCCTGGTGATAAATATCCAGCAATTCCCGCGCTTGTCCGGGGCTAAGAAAAAGCCCTTCCGAATTGACGAACTTCAATGCATTCCATTCCGCTGGATTGTGGCTGGCGGTAATGGCAATGCCGCCGGAAGCTTTGCGCTGCCGCACAATCAACTGCATTGTCGGAACCGGACAGACGTCCAGGTCAATCACACGGCAACCGCTGGAAAGCAAGCCGGCAATAACAGCTTGCCGAACCATTTCACCTGAAGTCCGCGTGTCGCGCCCGATGACAATCGTTCCTGAACCGACATAAGTCCCAAAGGCTTGCGAAAAACGTGCAAGCAAACTGGGTGTCAAGGAATCGCCAACTACACCGCGCACCCCAGAAATACTAATTTTAAGTGTTGGAATTGCCCGCATAAAACTTCGTTTCTATTTCAATCGGTCAACTGCCCAATCCAGCAAATCACTGGCTTGGGCTTCGCTTTGAGCCTCTGCAATCAAACGAATCATGGATTCCGTGTTCGACGCGCGTATATGAAGCCAGCCGTCCGGCCACGAAAGTTTGATGCCATCGCTCAAATCAATGTCCCTGGCTCCGGAGCTTTCAGCTTCGGAACGGATTTCGTTTAGCACGGAAAAGAGTTTGTTGGGTGCAACCGGCACGTGATGTTTCAGCATTATGTAATGAGGCAGGCTTGCAGCGATTTCTGAAATCTTCTTTCCGGTTTTGGCCAGGTGCTCCAGGATCAGGCCAATGGTTGCAGCAGCGTCGTTTGTCGCATGAATTTCCGGGATTGCCACAGCGCCGTTGCCTTCGCCGCCGAGCACGGCATTGTGTTCCAACATTGCTTCGGAAATGTAGGCTTGACCGACTGGCGTGCGAACAACCTTGGAATTATGACGCGATGCGATGGCTTCGATTGTTGCTGAAGTCGAAAGATGTGTGACAACCACGCCCGGATTTTGACTGAGCTTGATTTCCGCAGCGATGGCCAAGGTCCTTTCTTCGGACAATGCCTCGCCGGTTTCGGTCACGATGCCAATGCGTTCGCCGTCCGCGTCGTGCGCGAAACCAATATCGGCTTGTCCGGCTTTTACCACCGCGCGAAGCTGCGCCATGGTTTCGCGTTTCGGTTCCGGATTGTGCGGAAACGGCGAACTGATTTCATCGTTGATTGCAAGAACTCGACACCCCAGTTCTTTCAGCCAGTGCGGACTGAGCAGAGCACAAGCTCCATTGCAACAATCCACGGCAACAGTCAGTTTGCGAGCGCGAATGGCTTCGACATCAAAAACCTGTTTCAAAATCTCTATGTGATAGGCAATCGCATCGCGAGTTTCAATCTGGGGTTGGATTTCATTCCATTTGGCTTTGGCAAATTCACCTTGATGATAGATGTCCAGCAATTCTTCGGCTTGGCGAATGTTCAGGTACAAACCGTCGCCGCGAACGAATTTCAGCGCGTTCCATTGCGCGGGATTATGTCCAGCGGTGATGGAAATGCCTCCGGCGGCTTTGAAGTGTTCAACTGCAAGCTGCATGGTCGGGGTTGGGCAAATTCCCAAATCAATCACTTCACATCCGGAAGCCAGCAAGCCAGATGCTACCGCTGCCCGAACCATTGGCCCGGAGCTTCTGGTGTCACGGCAAATCAAAATTCTTCCGGAATCCAGGTACGTGGCGAATGCCTGCGTAAAGGCAATCACCAATTCCGGTGTCAATGTTTCGCCAACAATCCCACGAACTCCGGTAATTCCAATCTTGAGTGGTTTCATAGCTTGTCGTTAAATCAAATCTTGCGAAGGATTCCACGCCCGCTGTCTTTGGTGTTTCGCACCAGCAGCAACACCAGTATGGCACCAATAACCGGAATCACACTCGCTCCGATCATAATCGGGGCAAACGAATAATGATCCGCCACATAGCCAATCAATTTTGTTGCGACGATCGTTCCCACTCCAGCGGCCGTTCCGCTCATGCCGCTGACGGTGGCGACGGCTTCATTCTGGAAAAGGTCAGGCGCGAAAACAATTGCCATGGTGGAAAACGAAGCGTACGCAAACGTCGAAACCGCAAACAGCGCCGCGATTGCCCAAAGATTGGAAGTGAAAATCGTCGGAATTAACAGCGTCATTCCTGCTGCGCCAAACACCACCACTGCTTTGCGGGCGCGGCCAACTGGCCATCCGCGTTTGATCAGCCAGCTTGATACTCCACCGCCAAAAAAGTTTCCCAGGTCGGCAGCCAAAAAAGGAATCCAAAAAGCGAAAAGCGCGGTTTCGGCATCGAAGCCTCTGGCCACCAGATAAATCGCAAACCAATCCGCGATGAAAAACCAGATTGGATCGGTAAAAGCTCGCGCAACGATGGTTCCCCAAGTTTGCCGCAGTCTTAGCAATTCAATCCAGCTCGGACGCAAAGCGTTTGATTCTGCCTGGTCTTCTTCCCGATCGAGCAAAATTTCCTGCCGCTCTTCTGGCGAAATACGCGGATGTGATTCTGGCGGGTAATACAGTTTCCGCCACGCAATCAGCCAGAAGAAACCCAAAATTCCTGGGATGATGAATGCCGGTCGCCAGCCCCAGCGAAAGTAAATTGGCGCGATCAGGAAGGGAGCGATCGCGCCGCCAATCGAAGAGCCGCTGTCGAACAATGCCGTCGCCCAACCACGCTCGCGTTTTGGAAACCATTCCCCCACCGCTTTGGTTGCGGCGGGCCAGTTTCCCGATTCGCCAGCGCCAAGCAAAAAACGAAACCCGGCAAAACTTTTCCAGCCGCTGGCCAGCGCTGTCAGCATGGAAGCAATGGAATACCAGATGACCGAAATCGTCAGCCCTTGCCGTGTTCCTATGCGGTCGTGCAAGCGTCCAAAGAGAGTCTGGCCAAATGAATACGCGATGCGAAACGCAATCACCAAGTCGGCATAATCGCTGTTCGTCCAGCCGAAGTCTTTTTTCAGAAACGGCGCCAGGGTCGAAAGCGTCTGCCGGTCAATGTAATTGATGACCGTCGAAGCGAAGAGCATGCCGCCAATCCACCAGCGCAGTTTACGAATCGGTTTTTGTTTTGATTCCGTCATTGCAGCCAATCCTGTGTTTACAAGTTCACTTCGGACAGTCCATCGCCTGGAGTTGAAATCATCACCGCGCCTTCGGTGGCGGCATCACGGTTTTGCGGCGCGTAAAATTCCTGTTGAATCCGGTCAACCAGCTTTGAGGCATTTTCACTCGTCGTCAGCGCCAGCACATTTCCGCCGAATCCTCCGCCCATCAATCGAGCGCCACATACCTGAGAATCGGCTCGAAGGAATTCAATCAACTGCTCGACCTGCGGCGTCGAAACTTCGTACAAATCGCGCAGACTGGCGTGCGTTTGATTGATCAACCCACCCAATTGTCGTATTGAGCCTTCTTCGGATTGGTCAGTGTGCAGAAGTCTGACAGCGTCTTTTACTCGCCAAACTTCATCCAAGTGGTGCAGCGCGCGAGCGCGAATTTTCAGCGGATGATTGCGGCGCTCAGCAACCAAAGCGGGAAAACTGACTTCGCAATCCCGAAAAGCTCTTGGAGCCATCGAGCTTAATTCATCCAACGACATGGTTTCCGGCAACTGTTCGATCAATGCTTTCAAGGTTTCCGGTGTTTTCAAAACTCCATCGCGTAACAGCGCCACGGCGTAGCGCCAGTCAATAAACCAATGCGGGTTTTGGGTTTCCCAGGCTTGAATCAACGCGGGAATGATCAACCGCGAAACTGCTGCGCGTTCGTTGTATTCCAGCATCACTTCGCGGCCTTTGTCGGCGGCTTGTGTAAAAAACGTTATCCAGCGAAGTGCTTCGGGCGGCAGCAGCACAGCTTCAGCGCGGTTGTCGGCGTAGGTCAGGTGAACGGCTTGATGCCGTTTTGCCAGGCAGATTGCCGCGTGATCCAGTGAACCGCCACGAGTGCCGAGAAACCATTCGGCCTGTGAAGAATCCTGCGCCAGTTCCACAAGCTGAAACTGGATTTGATTTGCCAGGCGAATGGCCGCGCCAGCCAGCACAACCAGCGCCGACGAAGATGACGCGCCGCTGGCAGCGGGAATTGTCGAATCAATCAAAAAGTCGAAGCCAGGTTTAACGCTCGCGCCAAATTTCCATTGCGCGAAGCTGACAGCGCCTTTGACGTAATTGCTCCAATGCGAAGCGGGAACCGGGCGATTGAACACAAACTCCGGCCAGCTTTGTTGCTCTCGTGTTGGCGGCTGAATTTCGTTGAGCGAAAACTCGAACGGTTGAAAGTCGTCGTTCATCGAAGCGCCGCGAACTTTTCCATCCTCAGTCGGGCGGAAAAACATGGTCATCGCATGCTCATGGCTGCCAAACGCC
>CAZXHW010000193.1:0-11006 GCA_964639915.1 uncultured Heliomicrobium sp. | reverse complement strand
CAACCTTTCACATTGGTCAACCCAGTCGGCAATTTCTGATAGGTGGATGAAGTTACCGCTCACCTCAACCATCGCGCCTTCGGCATTACACTGAGCTGTAACGTGCAACCAATTGGCATCGTCGTAGTCGTTCGCTCCCGGAAATTGGCGACCGTGAGTCCATATCCGCAGCCCTGCCAGTTGAATGTGTGGCGGTTTGCTGATGCCTAATGGATTGCTAAGCATTTCTTTTTGGGTTTAAGCAGCCTGTTTTCTCAGATTGACTGAAACAGGCTGTTCCTGACTCAAGCGGCTAACTTTCAAGATCGAAAAACCGATGAGATTGCCTTGAGCGTCAACCTTTTCCATTACTGCGTCACTTTCGGTTTCCTTGAAATATCCAGCGCGGCGGTCGAACAATACTTCCAGATAATCGCCTTCTTTGTCGTACCAGATTCTTACTTCTTCTCCCATAGAATGACTCCTTTCTTGATGGTGTCAGTGTAATAGGCCGTGATGATGAAATGGTCACTGGGGGAGGCTTTTATCACCACACAGAGAAACTTGGTTGTCACCGGCGTTTGCGGGTAAAGCCTATAAAACAACTCGACTTGTTGGTCAGACTTGGATTGTCTGACTTCGTCCGGGGCAAGCAATGTTTCGGCAATGCGCTCCGCCTGATCGTTCATCTCAGGATGGTCGGTTTCCAAGTGATTGAGCCGCTCCTCCGTCAGACGAATATCTCTTTTCCACAAATCAAGCAGGTAAATCATGTCACGCGATTTCAAACCTTCATTGACAACTTAAACTCTTTGCAGGGCTTTGTTATAAATGCTCGAATACTGCTTCACAATATGCCCCCAATTTCGTTTTCTCACAACAAACTCTCTGGCCGATTTCGCCATCGTCAGTCGCTCGCTTTCGTTTTCTATCAATTGCAGCAGCCGTTCCGCCAGCGCTTCGGCATTGTCTGCTTCAAACAGATAGCCGGTATTGCCATCTTCCAGAAGGTCGCGCAAGCCGCCGACATCGCTGGCAATGACGACTTTTTCCATCGCCATCGCTTCCAGGGGTTTCAGCGGCGTGGTCAGTTCGGTCAGCCGCGAACGTTTGCGCGGATACACCAGAATATCCATCACAGAATAATAGCGGGGAACTTCACGATGCGGGATGTTGCCGGTGAAGATGAAATGCTGGCGCAAAGCTTCCGGGATTCGTTGCCGCAGCATTGTGTCAGTTTCGCCTTCACCGACCAGCAGCAGTTTTACGTCGTTGCGATGAGCAAGCAGCATAACAACAGCGTCAATCAAAATGTCCAATCCTTCGTAAAAGTAAAACGAACCGATGAAGCCAACGATCAGGTTGTTCTGCAAACCGTATTCGCTGAGCAGTTTTTCGTCGGGTTCGATTGGATGGAAAACTTCGGTGTCTACGCCATTTGGAACGACGGAAATCTTTTCAGGGAAAACCCCTCGACTGATTAAATCTTCGCGCAGCGCCTGGCTGATGGTTGTCACCGCGTCGGCTTGATGCAGCGCCTCAAGTTCCGCTCTTTGTCCCAGCCGGTATCGCAAAGAATTGTAGCGGGTTTTGCCGCGGTCAACGGCGGCGTCTTCTTCGTAATAGCGAAGCTCGTAAACCATCGGCAATTTCAACGCCTTTGCCGCTTTTGCCGCCGCCAGCCCGCACAGCGAAGGTGAATGCGCGTGAAGGACGTCAGCTTGTAATTCAACGGCCAATCGTTTGATTTCTTTTGCCAGCGTGGCGACGGTCGCAATCTGTCTGGCCATCGGCACAGCCTGAAGCGTGGAAAACATCGGCCAACGCGTGCGGTGATACTGAATGTCGTCAATCGTTTCGATTTCGCTGATGAAGTTTTCATGCTTTGGCGAGGTGATCGCGAAAACTTCAATTCCCGCTTGTTGTTGAAAGCGCAAAATATACTGGCTGCGAAAGCTGTAACCGCTGAAGTAAGGCAGCGAGTGATCCAAAACGTGGAGAATTCTCATTGTGGATTGGCAGTCAGCAATCGAGTATTAAGCTTTCAGCAAGGCATCAACAATGCGGTCCGCGGTGCAGCCATCCCATAATTCGGGAACCCTG
Organism: uncultured Heliomicrobium sp.; assembly: GCA_964639915.1. Taxonomy (GTDB): domain Bacteria; phylum Acidobacteriota; class Blastocatellia; order RBC074; family RBC074; genus RBC074. Next base: position 8,924 of record CAZXHW010000193.1, on the reverse strand, counting down.
AGTTGCTGGTTTTGATCGGAGCCGAGAATTTTAGCGGTTGCAGCGAGAATTCGATCCGGCTCTCGTCCGACAACTTGATTCGTTCCTTGTTCGACCGTGATGGGACGTTCGGTGTTGTCGCGCAGTGTTAAACAGGGGATGCCCAGCGCAGTGGTTTCTTCCTGCAAGCCGCCGGAATCTGTCAGCACAAGTCTGGAATTGCTCCACAGCTTCAAAAAGTCGCGATAACCCAACGGCGTTATGATTTTTACCGCCTGGGGAATTTCGATTTCGAATTCGCGCAAGCTGGATTGCGTGCGCGGGTGAGCCGGGAAAACAATCGGCAAGGTCGCAGAGATTTCAGCCAGCGCGGAAAAAATTTTTCGCAGCGTTGCGCCGTCGTCGACATTCGACGGGCGATGAAGCGTCAGCACGGCAAACCCACGAGCCTGCAAATTCAGCGATTTCAGAATCGCCGACTGTTTCGCCGATTCAAGCTGGGCGAACAGGGAATCAATCATCACATTGCCGACGCGGACCATTCGTTGAGGCGAAATGCCCTCGTCCAGCAGGTTTCTGTCGGCGTCTTCGCTGGGAGTCAGCAGCAAGTCGCTGATTCGATCTATCAGCACACGATTGATTTCTTCGGGCATCGTGCGATCAAAACTTCGCAGCCCTGCTTCGACGTGCGCGACTTTAATGCCCAGCTTCGTCGCGGTCAGCGCAGCCGCCAATGAGGAATTTACGTCACCCACCACAATCATCCAGTCCGGTTTTTCGGCAATCAGCACAGGCTCCATTGCCAGCATCACCATGGCGGTTTGCTCTGCGTGCGTGCCGGAACCGACTTCCAGATTGATGTCCGGTGGCGGCATGTCCAAATCGCGGAAGAACGAAGCCGACATCGTTTCGTCGTAGTGCTGCCCGGTGTGAACTAAGACTTGAGAGACTTTTTCCGGTCGCCGCCCGATGGCAGCAATGATCGGAGCCATTTTCATAAAATTCGGACGTGTGCCTACAACGTTGAGAATTTTTAGCATTGGTTGCCGTAGTCAGTCGTTGATTGTCAGTGACGAGCGATTGCTCGAACGCTGGTTCTTTCGGATTCAGATCGGCGTTGGCCGACGCTTTCAATCAACTCAATCAATTTTTGTTGGAGCGGTTGCCAGTTATGTTCGATTTCGACGAAGCGCCGAGCCCGCCCACCCAGACTATCACGCAAGCTTTTGTCGCGAATTGTTTCCAGCACAGCGGCGGCGAACTCTGTTGGTGAGCTGGCAAGCAGCAATTGCTCTTCGTGAGCGACGCGCAGTCCAGTAGCGGCTTCAGGAGTGGCGACAATTGCTTTGCCGCAAGCCATCGCTTCCAGCACTTTGTTCTGAATGCCGCGCGCGATTCTAAGCGGCGCAACGCAAACTGTCGCTGCATCCAGGTAAGGCCGAATGTCGCCCACTGTGCCGGTGACTTTGACGCCAGGCTGCTCTGCAAGCTTTCTGACCTCGGCGGTTGGATTGCTACCGGCGATAACAAGCTCCGCTCGCGGTTCCTGCTCCTGAATCAGCGGAAAGACTTCAGCGACAAACCATCGAACGGCTTCGATGTTGGCAAAATAATCCATCACACCCGTGAAAACCAAGCATGGCGTTGACTCTGTTTCCGGCTTGGCAGCAAACGGCAACCGAATGATTTTGCCTTTGGCTGCTTCCAAAGGGTTCGGCTGAAAATAATCCGAATCCACCCCGTTGGTGATGATTCGCACGCGTGCGCGCCGAGTGAATTCGTCCAAGCCGCTTAATAACTCGGCTTCGTGTCGTGTGGTCAAAATTGAATTGGCAAAACTGGCGACGATTTCGTGTTCATGCTTTCTTAGCCGGCGGGCTTCGATTTCATATAGCCAGGATTTTGGCGGTGAAGTTTGTTCAGCGTATTCGCGCCATTTTTCAGAATCCACATCTACCAGATCAACAATTGTCCGTGAACGCCATTTTGCGGGCACGTATTGTGCCATCGCCGAAGAGTAAACAAACACTGCATCGAACTTCTGCTTCTTCAGCGCTCGTTTTACCAATCGCCGCATTTTCCGCGACCCGAAATATCCCAGCGAAAGCGGACGCGAAGTCAGAACCGACAGCAACGCGCGAATTTTTGCCCAAAACTTTCTCAGCCGAATGATCCGCACCGAAGCGCAACCGCGCGCCAACTCCACCTGGTAATGCAAATCGCGCACGTTGTCGGCAAAGGCCAACAGATGAACTTCGTGGCCGTGTTCCACCAGCGCCCGCAATTCGTGGTACGAGCGAATTTTGTCGCCCTTGTTTGGCGGGTAAGGAATTCGATGGGCTAGAAAGAGAAGCTTCATCGTTGGATAAGTAGACAGTAGTCAGTAGACGGTAGTCAGTAGTTTTATGGTTTTACTTTTGGGATGTTCGATTGCCAAGAATCTCTCAACACTCTAAAAAAGGTTTGCTTGCCTATAGTGGTACCGGTTAATGACTGGCTACCACAGTTTCGGCCAGAGTCTACTGTCTTCTGACTGCTGTCTACTTTCTTAAGGGAAATTTCTGACGATCTTCGGGCCAACTAATTTGGTCATCCACAGCGGCATGTGTTTCCACGTTTCGATCATCAAATTGAATTTCGGATTTGTCGGATTCAGGTTCGGCATTTGTTTGGCTCGAACCAGAAAGAATTTGTACGGCAAAATGCGCTCCGTCATTCGCCAACCGCGTTTGAACTCGCAAGCGCCGGTTCCCAGCTTGCTGCGTCCAAAATCAAAGCGGTTAAACCCGCGCGCAGCCGACGATCGCATCAGTTCCCAATACAGAAAATTATTGATGCCTGCCCGGTAAAATTCCGGATTTGATCCGGAGTAATAAGGCATCACGGTTTCACGGAAATAAAAACTCATGACCGCAGCGGCGGTTTGGCGCTGGTGGCGAATCAGCAAAATGTCCGAGTTTGTGGGGAACTCGCGCAAGAATTCAGCAAACAGCTTTTTCGGAAAAACGGGCGTGCCCAATCGCCTGACGTTCGCAGCATAGAGCTCATAAAACTCATCCAGCAACTCTTCGCGCCCAAGCGATGACCTGAAGCCCTGTTTTTCTCCCAAACGAATCATTCGTCGCACATCGCCGGGAAAGCTTTTCATCAATTCTTCATCGTTGCCGGCGATTGGCCGCTCGAAACTGACGTAAAGACTTTGTTCAAGGGACTCGGCTTGGGCCGCAGCAGGAACATTCAATTGCGCGTCGCGTAATTCCAGGTAATCCACTTGCAGTTCAACTGCCAGCGACTTTGCGGCATCAATCAGTGCTTGATGCGAAATCGCATCTTCGGCCACCACACCACCGTAAACTCCGTTCGGCGTTGAAACCAACATCGAACCGAACCAGCCTTTGACTTCAAACAGCGGCAACACGCCACAAACTTTGCCGTCACGTTCGGCAATCAGACTTTGCTGGCGGTGCTTCCACGTTTTCTCAACGACTCGTTGCCAGCCGCTGGTATGGCAAAAGCTTGCTGACGCTTGGCCGCCGACAAAGCTGTCCCAACTGGAAGCGTCAGCCGGAGCGTAAGGCTTGATCGTCAAGACAGCAGGAACTGTGTCGCGAATCTCACTCACTTACGGGCGATTCGACTTCGGGGAAGCAGAAAGTGGTTTCAGAATTTCCGACGGGGTTTTTGATTCGTTGTTCGGCAAGCTGAATCTCAGCGAGGGCGAAACCGCGTTTTGCTTCTGATTGGATTCTTCTTCCGGAATTGGTTTTCCCAGTACAGCAACTTTCGGAATTGCCGGACACGGGTTTACAACCATCTTGGGATCCAATTGAGTGTCAGCCTTAATGACAATTTTCGGATCCAGATTTTCTGCTGGATTGACGACGCGCATTTTGAATTGTGCGCAAGGATTATTGTTTTGCTGTTTGCTGGTCAAATTTTCCTGCGTCATGGCAAGGCTGCTGAATCCAAACAGCAATGCAAGAATTATAAGAAGCGATCTGTTCATAAAGCCTCCTCAATCCATTCGTGCAAAAGCCGGACTGGAGCCGACCGTTTCTAGTTCGGCGATTTCAATTTTCTCTCCGTTCAATCGAAGAACGTCCCGCATCGGGGCAAAGCGAAATTCTTTCAATAATCTGTTCAAGCGTGATTCGGTTTGGTTCAGGTTGATTCGATGACGCCAGACATTGGCCTTGGTTCCAGCAATTAAGGGTTGATCGGGATCAACTTCCCAGGCGTGAACCATAAAAATCCCAGGACGATTTTCGCGTTGGTTAATGCGACGCAACCCCCAACGAAACACTGGATACGGCAAAAAGCGAAAATACCCGCCGCCGGTCATTGGAAGATTGATTCCGGCCAGTCTGACGCTGGAAGGAGGAAATTCAACAATTACACCGGCTTGACGCTGAATTACATGAATGAACCGCTCCGCATCCGGAATGCCGTATCGGTCGTGGAAAATCGGAAAGATCGAAGAATCGTACTGAAACCCCTCTTCGATCAAAATATCCAGTGCCCACAAAGTTTGTTTGGTAATGGAATACGTTGGCGCGCGATAGCCGATGACTTCTTCGCCTGTCAGGTCTTCCAGCAGCACTTTGGCGCGTCGTAGATCGTCGCGAAACTCTGCGCGGGTTTGGTTTTGAATCAGTTGATGCTGGTAGCTGTGACAGGCAATTTCGTGACCGGCTTCGGCAATTTGCCGAACCAGCCTCGGCGCGTGCTCCGCGACCCAACCCAGAATGAAAAACGTGCTGTGAACATTATGGCTGTCCAGTAGCTCAAGCAACCGGTAAGTGTTGTGCTCGACTCTGGATTCCCATTTGTGCCAGTCGTCGCGTCGTACAACATCAGCGAAGGCTTCGACCTGGAAATAATCTTCGACATCAACCGTCAGCGCGTTGACTGGTTTGCTTGAATTTATCATTTCAGCTTTTCCCACGAAATTTTCAGCCAAACGGGTTTCCAAAAGAGTTGCGCTATCAAGTTGGGGAGCACGAAGCAGGGGATTCAGCGGCGGGATGATAGCCTCAGCCTTGGAAGTTATTCAAGCGTAAAGTTATGAGCTTCATTGATTTGTAGCAGATGACAGGCTTTTCTGCGAGGCAGGTTTCAGGCTTGCCTCGCAGAAACACCCCTGATTTTCAGTTCCTGGCTACGCTGCCAAATTTTGGAGCGACGCCCAGATTTTCAAACAGAAAAGCGTAAATGTCTGCTGTGCCTTCAATCTGTTTGGCGGTGTTGCTGGCTCCGTGGCCGGATTTGGTTTCGATGCGAATCAGAACCGGAGCTTCGCCGCGCTGCTTTTCCTGCAACGTTGCAGCATATTTGAACGAATGTGCGGGGACTACGCGATCGTCGTGGTCGGCAGTTGTAATCAGCGTTGCGGGATATTTGATTTCGCGGATGTTGTGAATCGGCGAATACGCCATCAGCGCCTTGAATTCCGCCGGATTATCGCTGGAACCGTAATCGGCGATCCAATTCCAACCGATGGTGAATTTGTGAAAGCGCAGCATGTCCATCACGCCAACTTGCGGGATTGCGGCTTTGAACAGTTCAGGCCGTTGATTCAGCACCGCGCCGACAAGCAATCCGCCGTTTGAGCCTCCGTTGATGGCCAGCTTTTCCGACGAGGTATATTTGTTGGCGATCAACCATTCGGCGGCGGCAATGAAGTCGTCAAACACATTCTGCTTTTGCAGTTTGGTTCCGGCTTCGTGCCATTTCTCGCCGTATTCGCTGCCGCCGCGCATATTCACCGAAGCGTAAACGAATCCGTTTTCCAGCAACGAAATCCGCAGCGGGCTGAACGCAGGCGAATTCGTCACGTTGAAGCCGCCGTAGCCATACATCAGCGTTGGGTTCGAGCCATCAAGCTTCAAGCCTTTTTTGTAGACCAGAAACATTGGAACGCGCGTGCCGTCTTTGCTGTTGAAAAAGACTTCTTTGGTTTCGTATTCGTCAGCTTTGTAACCGGGAATCGCGACTTCGCGAAAGACCGAAGATTTTTTTGTGGCAACGTCGTACTTGAAAATCGTTGGCGGATAATTCAGCGACGTGAAGTTGTAAAAGACGAACTTGTCATCGTTGTTGCCGCCAAAGCCGCCAGCGGTTCCCGGACCAGGCATTTTCACTTCGTTTTCCAGCTTGCCATCCAGGCTGTACACATAAGCTTTCGTCGTCACGTCTTTCAGATACGTAGCAAACAGCTTGCCGCCTGCGGTGCCAGCACTTTGCAGCGGTTCCGGTTTTTCAGGCAGCACGTCTGACCATTTTTGAGTTTTCGGATCGTAAAGCGAGACTTTGCCGTTTGGCGCGCCTTTGTCGGTCTGAATCAGGAATTTGTCGCCGACATTGTCTACGACTCCAAAGCTGTCGTCGCCGATTTCAGCAACAAGAGGTGTGAACTTCTTTTCGCCTTTCGACAGGTCGCGGAAGAGCAGGGAATTGCCTTTTTTGCCTTTGCCACGGTCGGAGATGTTCAGCACGACGAAGCGTTCGTCTTCAGTCGTGGCTGCGATGTGAAAGCGCTGCGGATTGGCTTTGTCTTCGTAAATCAATTCATCTTCGGATTGCGCGGTGCCGACTTTGTGAAACCAGACTTGGTGGTTTTCGTTTTTCGTCGAAAGCTCGTGGCCTTTTTCAGGCGCGGGATAACGGCTGTAAAAGAATCCATTTCCCGCCCAGGCTGCGCCGGAAACTTTCACCCATTCGACTTTGTCGGCCAGCATTTTGCGCGTGGCCACTTCCATCACCTGATATTCCTGCCAGTCCGAACCGCTCTTGGAAATGCCGATGACGGCATACTTGGCATCTTTCGAGGGAATGAAGCTCAGCCGCACGGTTCCATCCGGCGACCATTTGTTCGGATCAAGCAATACTTCCGGCGTGCCGTTCAGCCCTTTCTGGACATAAAGCACGCTCTGGTTTTGCAGTCCGTCGTTTTTATAAAAGAAGTACAACTCACCTTTGCGGAACGGAGCGCCGATTTTCGGATAGTTGTAAAGCTGTTCCAGCCGCTCTTTGATCTTTGCGCGGTAAGGAATCTTTTCCAGGTAACCGAAGGTCACTTTGTTTTGCGCTTCAACCCATTTGGCGGTTTCGGCGGAATTGTCGTCTTCCAGCCAGCGATATGGATCAGGGACTTTGGTCCCATGATACGTGTCAACGTGATCAACTTTTCTGGTCATCGGATATTGAAGCTTTTGCGCGCTGACTCCGACCGCAATGACAGCCAGAGCAAGGCAAAAAGCAAAGAGTGTTAGTGCGCGGTTCTTATTCATGGTCTGGCCTCTTTCAGTTGGTCCAAGCTTGCAGCTTGAAAAACGGGATTAAAACTCGACTTTGGGCGCAGCTTTAGAGCCTTCGTCGGCCTTGAAGAACGGCTTGTCCTGGAATCCCGTCAGGCTGGCAACAACGACAGTTGGAAACTTTTGTTTGGTGTTTTGGTATTCCTCAACAGCTTTGTTGTAAACCCGCCGCTCTTGCGCCATGCGGTTTTCGGTGCCGGACAATTCATCCTGCAACTTCAGGAAGCCTGTGTTGGATTGCAGTTGCGGGTAAGCCTGAACCATCGTCATAAACGGCAGCCCCGCACCCAAAAAGCCTCCTTGTCGCATCGCGCCTGTCATTTTGTTGTCCGCGTCCATTTTCTGTTCCGGCGAGGCCGTGCCGGATTTCATAACAGCCTGTGCTTCGGCGATCTTGGTCAAGATGCTTTCTTCGATCTTGGCGTAGCCTTTGACGGTGTTAACCAGATTCGGAATCAGATCGGCTCTGCGCTGCATCTGGTTTTCGACCTGTGCCCATTGCGAATCCACGGCGTTGCGTTTGGTGATCAGGCCGTTGTAACTGGTCAGGCCGCATCCGCCCAAAATCAGCGCGAACAGGATCACCGCACCCAGAACGATCAAACCTACTTTGCCCATGGTGGTTTCTCCTTCAGGAAATGTAGAGCAGGTTTTTCAGCCTGCTCATAATTAATGAATCGTTGTTTTCTTAGGACTGGAATCAGCGTTCTTCAGAGAATCCGAGCAGGCTGGAAAACCTGCTCTACGGATTGTCAAAGTTTATCCACCGCCTCGACAAGATGTGTCAGGCAATTTAGATAGCTTGCGAAAAGGTCTTGCGCTTCAATTTCCATCAATTCCTTTGGCTCGTCGCGCAAATGCAAAACTCTCGTCAGTGGAGAAGTATCAATTTTCAGTCGCTCGCCCAGGTGTTTGACGGTCGCCAGCCGGCCAAGCGGCGGCTCTTCGCCAAGCAATTCCAGTAACGGTCGTAAAAAGCGCACGAAACTGACGATGCTTTCGGTCATGAGCTTGGTCAGGTCCGAAGCGCTTCCGCCTGCCTGGATCGAAAGGGAGCGCAGCCGAAGTAGCTTGCCGCGCAGCTCAAACTCCGTTTCATGCCGCAAATTGGCCTGCGAAATTTCAACTCCGGCCAATAAGTCCTCACCATGCAGCACTTTATAAGCGCGCTTCATCTGCCGAAATTCAATCGGAAAAACATCCAGTGAGGCTTTGAATTCATTAGCTGCAAAAAAGACAGGCAGTGCAAATCCTTGTGCTGTCCACCACTGAAGCGCAGCGCGAAGGTGGCGTAGATTCGCAGCCGTTAGTTGCCGCGTGATGATCAGCAATTGGTAGTCGGATTTTCTGGCATTCCCCGGCATTGCAACGGCTGAACCGTAGACAACAACCGAAAGGAGATTTTCACGTTCGGTGGCCAATAACCGGCTGACTAATTCGTTAAATGTCGTATCCATAACTCAACTCCCACCATTCAATGCCAAGCCGCTAGAAATTACCTGGCTACCAACTATCACTTGCGCCGCCTCCGCCGCTTTCACCACCTCCGAACCCGCTCCAATCACTGCCACCACCGCCACCCCCACTGTCGCTTCCGCCGCCACCCCAACTGCCCCCGCTGCTGCTGCC
>CAZXHW010000192.1:0-11032 GCA_964639915.1 uncultured Heliomicrobium sp. | reverse complement strand
GGCAGACAACTATGCTAATGGTCACGCAAGACCAGCAGCTTGCAGGGCAGGCCGACCGCAAAATCAGTATGCGCGATGGGCGAGTGGTGGAGGATGTGTTGTTCGACTCTAACTCCACAGAAGTCCAAGCAATGAAATGAGTTATGGTTTGGCTGCTGGTGCTGAGCCCTCTTTAACTGTAACGACCTGATTAACAGCGACATCGTTTAAGACATCTACTTTTCCGCTTGGCCAACGGACTTCAATCGTTTTCACTTTCGCAGCTTTGCCGACACCGAAATGCACACGCAGGTCGTTTTGCGAATAATAGCTGCCTCCGCTGCGGACTTCGTTGAACTGAGTTTGCTCTTCGGTTTTGCAGGTAATGCGTGCGCCGATGGCAGTGCGATTTGAAGCAACGCCAATGGCTTTCACAGCGATCCAGTTGTTCCCGCCATCTTTGGGCGCTGGCGAATCCAAGCGCATCAGTACAGGGGATTCGTTCACCGCATTGATGACCACATCAATGTCTCCGTCATTGTCGAAATCGCCAAACGCACAACCACGACTTGCGGTCGGCTCCATCAATGCTCCGCCAATTTTTTCCGTTACATCCTGAAAAGTTTTGTTTCGCAGGTTTCGATACAGCACCTTGCGTTGCTGGTACCCGGCTTCGGTCGTCAGTTTTTCGACCTCCGGATAAACGTGGCCATTGACCAGCAAAACATCCAGCCAACCGTCGTTGTCAGGGTCAAAAAAACCGCAGCCCCAACCCAGCCAGCGAGTATTCAAGCCAATACCTGCCGCAAATGTCACATCGTCAAAACTGTTTTTGCCTAGGTTGCGGTACAGCGTCGAAGTATCACCGGAAAAGTTCGTCTTGAAAATATCCAGCAGTCCATCGCCATCGAAATCGCCTGCGCTGACGCCCATTCCGGCTTGAGGCTTGCCGTCCCCGCTATATGCCGTCCCGGATTCAACGCCGAGGTCTGTGAAGGTACCATTGCCGTTGTTATGGTACAGCGCCGCAGGAGCTGAATCGTTAGCAACGTAAATATCCGGCCATGAGTCGTTGTCGTAATCGGCAATCAGCACTCCAAGCGCATAAGTGCCATAGGTTTTCCTGATTCCTGATTTATCGGAAATGTCTGTAAAGGTGCCGTTTCCGTTGTTTTGATAAAGCGTGTTGACGCCGCCGGTCAGCCCCGGAGGGCCGCAAGCAACCATCACGCCTTTGTACAAGCAAGGGCCGGTTTCGGGCGTCGGCGCAGTTTTCACGTCAAAGTCAATGTAACTTCCGACGAATAAATCCAGGTCGCCGTCTTTGTCGAAATCCAGAAACGCGCTGCCCGAACCCCATTTGGTTTTGTTCACGCCGACTCCGGCTTTGTCCGTTGTGTCCGTGTACGTGCCATTTCCGTTGTTGCGATACAGCGCATTTTTGCCGAAGTAGGAGACAAATAAATCATCCCAGCCATCGTTGTCATAATCGCCAATGCAAACAGCCTGACCCCAGCCAGAGCGGGCAAGACCAGCTTTAGCGGTCACATCGGTGAAGGTGCCGTTGCGATTATTTTTGTAAAGCCGAGTCGTCGGTACCTGACCTTTGACGATTCCGCTGAAGCGAGTGCCGTTGACGAAAAACAAATCCAGCCATCCATCGTTGTCATAATCAAACCACGCCACGCCGCAGCCCGTTGTTTCCAGCAAGTATTTGTTTTTGTGTTCATCGCCGTAAACGGTTTTGTGGATTAACCCTGCGGATTTAGCGACATTGGTGAAGGAGACTTTGAAATCAGCCGGAAGTGGTGTTTGCGCGGTTGTGAAACCGAACCAGTCAAATAATAAAGCAGCGAAAATAATTGTTAGTAGAACGAAACGGGAATTGTTCATCACGCAGCAAACTATAGTTTGCTACTTGTGGCATCCGCAACCAAAATGAATTAAGACGTCAGTGAAGCCTGATTATTGATCAAGCACGTGATGTGAGACGTAAGAGAGTTGCACTGGCACACCGCCGTTTACTTTTACCTTTACCAATATCTGATAATTCATCGGCAGCTTGGGCTGAGAACCGGCAGGAGCAAGGTTGAGACGATTGATCAGATCGTGAATGTATTCCGTTTTGGTAACGTATTCAGCCGCCGCCTGTGTGCCAAGTGTTGTAATACCAGCAAGGATAAATAGTCGTTTTTTTCCTGTGACACCCTGCAACAAGCTGATGAGAGCGTAATCTTCCGATATCTGACTGCGCGATGGCCCGTCCTGTCTGGCGAAATACTTCTGCTGCTCGCCAGGTTTGGGCTTTGTGTTGAGAACACCAAAATCAGGTTTGTTGGTATCATCGTTCATCTGTTTGAAAACGAAATCCTGCTGTTGTGGCAAGTCGCGAAGAAAGAGGTTTTCCGCTGGCGAGCCAAGCACGACAATGTTTTCAGTTTTGAGGTCTTCCCACGTTAGCAGCAAGCTACGTTTGACGCGCGATGAATGGCGAACTCGGGCCAGAAAATCACCCAGAAAATACGCGCCCATAACTTCGCCGATGCCTGTGTAATGTTCCAGCACGGGCAATTTGCTCTGTTCAGTTTCGCTTTGCGGAATGCTGGGCGAGCCGATGCTGCTGCCGGGGGAATTCAGCGACTTCAGCAACTTCATACCGGATTCGGCTGAGCCTAGAAACAGAGTGTTGCTGTAAACCACCAAAATTGGTTCGGCAGAGCTGAGTAAATCTCCCCACAACGGTTCAACTTCTCGGCGATCAATCATGCCGATTTCGCCAGGCGTGCCCGCGGCCAATGACTGAGTCATTCCAATTGTCTTTGCGCGATAGCTGAAAGCCGCAAACCCCAATGCTGCTGATAGCACGGCGAAAGCGATGGCAACAAACTGCCAGGTTCTACGGGACGCTCGGTGAATTACGTCCCCTGAAACGAACTCAGCTTTGGAAGACTCCGCTGGAGGATTTACCACTCCACTTGTCACGCTTTCTGTGCTTGTGATGGATTGCATTGTAGCAATGGCATCGGCCAGGGATTTTCCACTCTCAAGCTGGGCTTCTTGCTCATGTGTATATGTAAAGAACGGTGTGTAGTGACCCTTCGGAAGGTCAATGACAACTTTGTCGCCCTTTCCTTCAGTGGCGTAATACTCGCTTAATTTGGTGCGCAACCGCCCCGCCTGGACACGTACTGTTGAATCAATACGCGGGTTGTAACCTTCATTGCGACCAAAGACTTCGGTGGCAATTACATATTCCTTTAGCTGGCTTTCCTGATTTTCAGCGGCCTTTTCGACCACAAAGCGCAGAAAATTTCTGAGACTGTCCGAACCATTCAAGGCGCGGCTGTTAAGCACTTTGCTCAACTGTTCTAATTTTTCCTCTTTACTGACTTCCATGCTGGATACTGGTTGTTGACGTTACATACTCATTGTAACAGCCCTGTTGTTTAACCTGCTAAATGGTTGAAATAGGAGAGAGTAACCGTATCATACGGCGCTGTAACGCCGAAAGCCAGACTCTGCCAGTTATTTTGACGCACGTACAAAAACGTATTCAATTCCCTAAAAACTTTGACCGGTTCGCCAAGCCTTTGCTGGGAATTTTCTAGGACGATCCGGCAACACATATTCGAAAGCACAATCGGCAGATTTTTCTTTGCTGGGAGAAATCCGGCTTGGGTATGTTTTTTGCCCAAGGCCGAAATCTTGGGCCATTAAAGCCAGGCATATGTTTAGGGACTTCGCATTGGCGAACTTTCAAGCAACTGTTTGGGTGGCCCGCCGCAATTCCATCATTCTCGCTCCGACCGAAAAGCGCCAAGGCTGAATAGGTCCCCACAGGAGGGTACAAAAACACATGAGAACAAAAGAGAAATTTAGGTTCCTCTCGCTGTTCGCGTTGCTATGCATCGTGCTGTTGCCCGGAAAAAGTTTTGGGCAAGCAGTGTATGGCAGCGTATTCGGTTCTGTAATTGATCAAAATGGTGCGGCCGTTCCCAAAGCCAAATTGACAATCACGAATACCGGAACCAACGCCAGCGAAACGACAGAAACGAACACTTCAGGAAATTACAACGTAACACGTTTGATTCCAGGCACATACCGAGTCAAAGTTGAAGCCCAGGGCTTTAAATCAACGGTAGTAGACGCTGTTGTCGTCAATGTGGACACAGCTTCAAAGACTGACGTTGTCTTACAGACGGGCGCTGTCAGCGAAGAAGTCACAATTACAGCGGAAGCTCCGTTGTTGAAAACTGATCGCGCTGATGTGGCAACCACATTTGAATCCAGGCAGGTTACCGATCTGCCAATTCTGGACCGCAACTTTACGAAACTCATTTTACTCACGCCCGGCACGCAGCAACTGGGTTGGCAGCACGCCGCCAGCGAAAACCCGCAAGGTTCGACGCAAACCATGGTCAACGGGCAAAACTTCAGCGGCACCGGCTATCAACTTGATGGAACCGAAAACCGCGATCCAATTCTGGGGATCATTGTTATCAATCCGAACTTTGAAGCCATTGGCGAAGCGAAAGTCACCTCGCAGAATTACGACGCAGAATTTGGCCAAGCTATCGCTGGTGTGGCTTCTGTTTCGACACGATCTGGGACAAATGACTTGCACGGTTCTGCGTTCGTTTTCAGGCAAAACGATGTGCTGCAAGCGCGCAATCCATTCTCGCAATCGCAGAAGGACAAACTCACAGGCAAATTCATTCCTGATACACTGCGAAATCAATTCGGTGGCTCGCTTGGCGGGCGCATCATCAAAGATAAGCTCTTTGTCTTCGGCGATTACGACGGGCTGCGCAGCAAGACCGGCGGCACCAAGCTGTTGACTGTGCCGACGGCTGCGGCTCGCACGGGTGATCTGAGTGCCTACGGCGTAAACATCTACGATCCGGCGACTTCGGTCTTCAATGCCAACGGAGATTTGACCTCCCGCACACAGTTCACTGGCAACAAGATTCCAACTGCTCGGTTGTCGCAACAGGCACTCAATGGTTTGAAGCTGATTCCGCTGCCGAATGCGCCGGGACGTTTGAATGGCACGGCTGATAACTATGTGGCTTCGGGCATCGAAGGCTTCGACAAAGATAGCTTTGACGTGCGCATTGATTACAAGGCAGGCGAGAAATTGAGCATGTTTGGGCGCTATAGCTTCGGTGATTTCACGCGCAATGGCCCGACGGCTTTTGGCGCGGGTGGCGGTCCGGAGTTCGTCTCGCTGGGCGGCTCATCCAAAGTTCGCAATCAAAGCGTCGCATACGGCTTCGACTATAGCTGGTCTTCAACTGTGGTGACCGATTTCCGTTTTGGCTTCTTCCGTTACAAAGTCAACGTGTTACCCTTCGACTTCGGCCAAAACACCGCGGCTGACGCGGGCATCAAGGGACTGAACAACGATTCGTTCAGTTCAGGCTTGTTCGCTGGCTTTATCAACGGCAACGGAATTCCTGATACAAACTTCGGTTCGGGACTAGGCGTCAACCGCTGCAACTGCCCACTGGATCAGGACGAGAACCAGTTCCAGTTTGTTAGCAATACGTCGAAGTTTTATGAAAATCATTCCTTCAAGTTCGGTGTTGATGTGCGCCGCGCTTTCAACTTGCGCGTGCCGAGCGACACGCATCGCGCTGGGGAACTCACCTTTAACAATGGCCGCACAGCCAGCCCGACCGGTGGCGGATTGGGTCTGGCAACATTCCTGTTGGGAGATGTAACAAACTTCGGTCGTTACATCAGTTCCAGCACAGATGCGCGTGAGCGGCAATGGCGACATTTCTATTATGGTCAGGATTCCTGGCGCGCAACGCAGAAGCTAACCATCAATTACGGACTGCGTATGGACGTCATCAATCCTCAATCCATCAACAATGCCGGCAACGCGGGTTACTTAAGCCTTGAGACAGGTCAGATCAGCACGGTGGGCGTTGGCTCGACTGCGCTCAATGGCAATGTAGAAAACAGCTTTAATTTCGCTCCACGGCTAAGCGTCTCCTATAAGGTAACGGATAAGCTAGTAGTGCGCGCCGGTTATGGCCGTAGCTACGACATTGGTGTGTTTGGTTCGGTCTTTGGACATTCAGTGACGCAGAATCTGCCAGTTTTGACTGTCCAGCGTGTGGACAATGGCCAATTCAATCGTGTTTTTAACTTAGCTGACGGTGCTCCGGCGTTCACGCAATTTTTCGGTTTGGACAAAGCGCCGAATCAGGGCGGCAAGCCAAACACAACATTGCCGACAAGCGGCCAATTCTTTCTGCCTAATGGTGTCTTCGCGCGCGTGCTGCCCGATAAAATGCGGCTGCCAACTGTGGATGCTTACAACGTCACGGTGCAGTACCAATTGACCAATAAGATGTCGCTGGAAGCGGCTTATGTGGGCAACAAAGGGACACACGTTTTTGCAGGCGACGGCCCCGATGTCAACGTCAACCAGGTTCCGATCGCCGGTTACCGTCCGGGTCGTAACGGAACGTTGGCAAAGCCTTTCTATCAGAAGTTTGGCTGGTCACAAGACATCGCTTTCTTCTGCAATTGCGCCGACAACCACTACGATTCCCTTCAAGTGAAGCTGGATAAGCGATTCTCTGATGGGTACTCGGTGCTGATGCATTACACCTATCAACATCAGGTGCAGGAAGATGGTGGTTATTTCTTCTTTGATTCTGGTCTGAATCGTGGTCCGGCAGGGTGGGCGCGAGATCACGCGTTTGTGCTGTCGCAGGTTTACGAACTTCCGTTTGGCAAAGGCAAGAAGTTTGGCAGCGGCTGGTCAAGAGGGGCGGACATTGCGCTTGGGGGATGGCAGTTCAACTCGAACACCACGATCCAAAGAGGCCTGCCATTCGATAACTCTTTCGACACAGGCGGTATTTCCGATACAGGGACAGGCCGTCCCAATGTCAGCGGTGAAGTTAAGACTGGAACAACCCGCGCCAGTGATGGAACCATTCGCTACTTTACTGACTTGAGCGTTTTCGGCGTTCCGGCGGTGGGGACTTTTGGCAACCAGAAGCGCAACGCATTACATGGGCCGGGATACTGGCGTACTGATGCTTCGCTGTTTAAGAAGTTCAAGATCACCGAAAAGCAGGAACTTGAATTCCGTATGGAATCAGTCAACGTCTTCAACCACGTTAACCTGAACAACCCTGATGGCTTCATCGGCAAGTTCACGGGCAGTACGCTCGCTCCAGCGGGCGGCGCAGGGGTCATCAATGCCACTGCATACGGCGGCTCAGACCCGCAGCGGAATTTTCAATTCGCGCTCAAGTACAAGTTCTAAATGAACTGAGGGCGGCGAATTCATTCCGGGACGGAACAACAACTGTCCCGAGTAATAGCAACTTGAGGGAGCCATCGGCAGGCTCCCTCATTTTTTACATGCTATTCTTTCTCTGCAATCAAAACTCTCATCGTCAAGGAGTGCTGAATCCATGAAGCAATTGGTGAAACTATGCTTTGCTTTGTTGATTGGCGGAGCATTATTAGCTGAGATTGGGCTAGCCCAGCAGCCCAATGGCAATCGGGCCAGTAGCCTGTCTGAAGAACGTGCGCTTTACAATTCGGGCCGTTACGACGAAGTCATTCAGAAGCTGAGCGCGTCGGCCGACGCACCGCGTGAGTCAAGAGAAGCCTCTTACCTGGTGGGCATGTCTTGGTATCACAAGCGCGATTACCAACGCGCAATTCCGCCTTTACAATCTGTGATTCGGACTGGCAACGAAGCTCCGGGCGATAGCCCGGTGGTGCGCGAATATTTTGAATGCCAGCAGGCGCTCGGGCTATCGCATTACTTGCTTGGTCAAATGGCCGAAGCGATTCCATATCTGGAACAAACCGTCAGCCGTTTTCCCAATAACAACGAACTGGTTTACGCGCTTGGAATGGCGTGCGTGCAGACGCGCCAGCCGGACAAAGCCCGCGACGCCTTTGGGAAAATGTTTCGTGTCCAACCTGATTCAGCCGCCGCTCATTTGTTGACGGCGCAGATGATGATTCGCGTCGAGATGGAAGATTTGGCTGATGTGGAGTTGAAGAAAGCTTTGGAAAAAGATTCGCGTTTGCCGCAGGCCAATTACTTGCTAGCGCAGAACGCGATTTACAAAGGGCGTTATGACGAAGGCATCGCGCTGTTGGAAAAAGAACTAACGATCAATCCGAACAATGCGCTGGCCTATTACAAAATCGGCGACGCCTTAACGCGCCAGTTGAAATGGGATGACGCCATCGCGCAGTTGCAAAAATCCGTCTGGCTGAATCCGTTTTATAGTGGTCCTTACATTTTGTTGGGCAAAAGTTATCTGAAGAAAAAGCAGCTACCGAATGCCGAAGGAATGCTGAAACGTGCAATTCAGTTCGACCCGAACAACAAATCGGCTCACTACATTCTTGGTCAGGTGTATCAACAATCGGGCAGGGTAGAAGATGCTAAGCGAGAATTTGGGCTGGCGGAAAAGCTGCAAGGAAATTTGGAGAACCCGGACAAATGATGCCAACCAGCATTTTTCTTTCAGCAATCATCGCTTTGACTTTGTTGGATCTGCAATCCGCAATCCGCAATCCGCAATCTGGCCTTCCGCAATTCGTGGACATTGCCGCGCAGGCCGGATTGACGCAGCCGATCGTTTACGGCGGTATCGAATCCAAACGCTACATCATCGAAACCAATGGCTGCGGAGTGGCATTTTATGATTACGACAACGACGGCTGGATGGACGTGTTGACGCTGAATGGTTCGCGGCTGGAACCGTTTGACAAAGGCAGCGAGCCAACGACACGGCTTTACAAAAACAATCGCAATGGAACATTTACCGACGTAACGGCAAAAGCCGGATTCACGAAAACCGGCTTTGCGTCCGGCTTGTGCATTGGTGATTTCGACGGTGACGGGTTTGATGACTTGTTTGTGACTTACTGGGGTGCGAACGTGCTTTACCGAAACAACGGCAACGGCACTTTCAACGATGTGACCCATAAAGCAAAGCTGGATTTTGCCCGGCTTGATTCTGAAAGCCCGCGCTGGGGATCGGGCAGCAGCTTTATTGATTACGACCGAGATGGTGACCTTGATTTGTTTGTCTCGAACTACTTGAGCTTCGACTTGAAGACTGCGCTGGAACCTGGCAAAGGCGCGAATTGCGCGTGGAAAGGCGTGCCGGTGAATTGCGGGCCGAAAGGTTTGCCGTTTGCTCGAAACTGGCTGTACCGGAACAACGGCGACGGCACGTTTACAGATGTTTCCGAAAGCTCAGGCGTCAGTAAGGTGACTGGTCGTTACCCAATGTCTGTTGCGGCGGCAGACTTTGACGAAGACGGCTGGGTGGATCTGTATATTGCTTGTGATTCAACAGCCAGCATTCTGTATCACAACAACGGCAATAACACGTTCACGGATGTGGCGCTGGAAACCGGCGTGGCCTACAACGAAGACGGCCAGCCTCAAGCTGGAATGGGACTCGGCATTGGCGATTACAACCGCGACGGGCGGCTGGATATTTTCAAAACGCACTTTATGGACGACACGCCTTTGCTGTACCTGAACGCAGGCAAAGGCCTGTTTGAAGACGTGACGCGGCCCGCGGGCTTCGGCACAGCGACGAAATACATCAGTTGGGGAGCCGGAATGCCCGATGTGGACAACGACGGCTGGCCGGACATTTTCTGGGTGACTGGGAACGTGTACCCCGAAGTCGAAAAGACCTTCAAACAGTACCCGCATCGCAATCCGCGCCAAGTCTTTCGGAATCTGGGCAACGGGAAGTTTGAAGACATTTCAGCAAAAAGCGGTCCAGGAATCACCGCGATGCATTCCAGCCGAGGCTGCGCTTTTGGGGATTATGACAACGACGGGGACACGGATGTGCTGGTGATGAATATGAACGAACCGCCCTCGCTGCTGCGCAACGATCAAGCCAGCGGCAATCACTGGCTGAAGGTGAAACTGACCGGCGTGAAGTCCAATCGAACCGGCTTGGGCGCGCGCGTGATCGTCACCGTCGGCGAACGAAAACAAGTTCAAGCCGTGTTGAGCCAGACCAGCTATTACTCTCACGACGATTTGCGGCTGCATTTCGGGCTTGGCGATAAATTGAAAGCCGACCGCATTGACATTTACTGGCCGAGCGGACAAACAAGTTCGATGAAAGACGTGAAAGCCGATCAAACCCTTCTTCTCAAGGAAAGCCAAAACTGAGTTGAAGAGGGAGGCACAAAGAACATGAAGAATTCGCTACTGCAAAACGCGGTTGTTCAGAGCTTGGTGGCAAGTTTGTTTTGTGTAGTGATTGTTTTCGCCTTTCTGCGTCCATCTTCGTCTGAAGAAGATGGAGTGGCTATGTTGATGCCAAAAGTAAGTTCCAGTGTGCGCCGTTGCCCCTTACCGTCTCCAACACTCGGAGCGGATGGAGAGCTAAAACTTCTTCTCGAACGGGAATATGTGTTCGAATATTTTTTTCCAGCAATCAAGGAAAGAGCAGAGAAATCTGGGCTGAAAGACTTGCACACGCACCGACTGCCTACAGGCGATCTTGAATTGCGCGTCTGGGATTCACCATCATTTATGTCGATACAAGGTTTTGTTCTGAAGCGAACAAACGGTCAATGGAATGCTTTGATGCTGCCTCGAATAGAAAAAAATGCAACTGGTGACCTAACGCTGATCTACGAGGCGCCAAAAATTGGCTGGGAAGAGTTTTGGAGAAAATTGGTCAAGCTAGGGATACTTACTTTACCGCTTGATTCCTGTTTACGAGACTATAACTACGCCAAAGATGGCGTTAATTACAGCGTCGAAATCAACCTGAATGGCGCATACCGTGTTTATCACTATTCGAACCCGCAATTGAATCAGGAAATTCCAGAACCAAAGCAGATGTGGAAGATCCTTTGCGAGATATTTTCATATTCCTTTGAAGAGGCGTCTCGATGAATTGGAAAAGCAAATTCTCAGCACTTGTTTTGATTTGGCTGACGCTGTTGGCCAGCTCTTGTTCTAAATCTTCCAGTACATTGCCGTCCGGAATGGCGACGGCTTGCCCAAGTCCAT
>CAZXHW010000191.1:0-11067 GCA_964639915.1 uncultured Heliomicrobium sp. | reverse complement strand
AACTCTGGATAAGTAGGATCGGCTTTTTCAATCAAGAGCTTTTCAGCTTCAATGGGGCTGATCTGGGTTTGAGAAAATCCTTCTGACCCTCCGAAAACAATAACAACGAGCAAAAAGAGCAGGATTTTTTGTGCGTACTGCATAGATGTCTTTCTTTTGAATGATTAGATTGAGGTGGGAGTTATAGCCAAGGTTTCAAGCAATCCGCTCCATCTTTACTTGAGTGATCCGACGACTGGAAACTCGCTCGACAGTGAAGCGGGAACCGTCGTGTTCTACTGCATCGCCTTGATTCAGCAAGCGTCCGGCTTCGGCAATTAAAAAGCCCGCGACGGTTGTGTAATCGTCGGATTCAGGCAAACTCAAATTGAATTTGCGGTTTGCTTCGCGAACAGATAAGCCTGCATCCAGGCTCAGCCCGTTTTCGCCGCCTTGTGTTGTGGTTTCTACCTGCGTTTCGTCGTGTTCATCTTCAATTTCTCCGACGATTTCTTCCAGCAAATCCTCCAATGTCAAAATGCCTTCGACGCCCGCATGCTCATCAACGATGATGGCCAGATGGACGCGGTCGCGTTGCATTCTGCTCAGCACGTTTCCAAGTCGCGCTGAATCTGGGATGAAAACTGGCGGGTGCAAGATTTCTTTTAGGTCAAATTCGTCCTGACGCAAGGTGAATCCCATTACGTCTTTGCTGTGGATAATGCCGATCATGTTGTCGAACTTTTCCTGATAAACAGGCAGCCGCGAATACCCGGAGATTTGAAACTGATTGACGACTTCGACAAATCCGGAATTTATGTCCAAAGCAACAACCTTGGTTCGCGGAATCATGATTTCCTGAGCCGTCAGGTCTGAAAAGTCAAAAACATTCTGAATCAAGTCTTTTTCGTCGCTCTCCAAATGACCTGATTCGTGGCTGGCGCTGACAATCTGCCGCAGTTCTTCTTCTGTGTAGGCAGCGTTGTGACCCAATTCAGTTTTGATGCCAAATGCGCGTAGAAGCTGAACACCCGAAACGTTGATGATCCAGATCAAGGGCTTAAAGGTCTTGTAAAATATCTCTACCGGGCGAGCCACTGCCAGAGCAATGCGCTCAGCAAATTCTATCGCCATGGCTTTGGGCGCAAATTCTCCGAGCACGATATGAAAATAGGTGATGATGGAAAACGCCAGGACGGCTGAAATGGAGTGAGCTGCAACGATTGCAACGTTTGGCGGCAAATGTTCCATCAGGAATGGCTCGAATAAATGCTCAAGCGTTGATTCGCCAACCCATCCCAGTGCTAGGCTTGCTAGCGTAATACCAAATTGTGTTGCGGAAATAATGGCGTCGAGTTGATCAAGCGCGCGAAGAACAGCTTGGGCGCTACGCTTACCGGATTTCGCCAGCGATTCAATGCGCGGACGACGCACACGAATCAACGCAAACTCTACGGCGACGAAAAAGCCGTTTGCCAGAATCAGCAAAAAAACAATGAAAATTTTGAATAAAGGCCAAACCATACGCGGAGAAACACGAAACGTGGAGCGCGATTATAACGGAGTCGCTCCATTCAGGCTAAGCAAGTGGCAAAATTCGATTGCGCGATTTTCTGCCCAGTCGCGATCTTCATCTGGTTGCCGCCGACCGTAAAAGGCCACATGGCCACCGCGTTCCGTCGCCAGCAACCGCACCATCGGGTTTGAACGAATGCGTTCATCGGTAAAAGGTTCGAATGGAATAAACGGATCATCCTTGGAGTGAATCAACAACGTTGGCACACGGATATCGGGAATAAAGGGCAGGGAACTGGCCTGGTTGTAATAATCCAGGGCGTCGCGGAATCCGTTGTAAGGCTGCATTGCATCATCCCAATCCCATAAATGTTTGACGCCCGCCAGCCGTCCTAAATCAAAAGCGCCGGGAAAATGTTTTTCCTTTTCGCGCAGCGTCCGGTGCAGGCTGCGCAGAAAGCGGGTTTCATAAATCCAGTTTTCAGGCTGGGCAATCGAGCGCGAACAGGCTTCCAGATCAATTGGCGGGCTGATGGCGCAAATTCCGCGAAGCTGCTCTGGCGCATCGTCGCCCAATTCTCCGGCAAACTTTAGCGACTGATTTCCTCCCATCGAAAAGCCGATCAAAAACATTTGTTGCAAACCGTCTGCATCAATCAACTCTCGCGTGACGTGATGCAGGTCCACCGTCAAACCCGAATGGTACAGCTTTGGCGACAAATGCAGCGTGCCTCCACAGCCACGCACGTTATACCGAAGCACATTGAAACCTGCCGCGAACGCTTTGCTGGCGGTGCCCAGCACATAGTTGGCGTCAGCCGAACCTTCCAAGCCGTGGACGATCAGAATCGTAGGATGCTGAAGTCGGTTGGTTTGCCAATGGCAAAACGCGACAACCCGCGTGTGCGCTTCGGTTTGAAATTCTCTGCGCTGAAACGGGTGCTCCAAAATTGAAAACCGGCGCGGCCTCTTGGTCCCGATGATTGTCATCAAGTGCCGATTGCTGAGCATTGGCGCGGGCAGGAAAGGCCGAAGGCCGATTTGCGCAGTAATCTCAGTAAATGAGCCTGGCGAAAGTGATCGGGCGGGAGTCGTTAAAGTGGTTTCAGTTTGCATACTTGTTTAATCAAAATTCGGTTTTATGGCCAACCTTGCTTTCGATAACCGGTTGCGGGATTATGACTTTCCAGTTCGCTTGAACAAAATTCGCCTGGAAACGTACATCCCCGTCGGAAGTTCAAGGTTTCAGATTGATTCGACATTGCAAGAAATCGAGGTGCAATTATGCAGCAAGCCTGCTCACGTTGTGGATACACGTCTGATCGTCCCGCGCGATTTTGTCGCCAATGCGGCTCTCAGCTTTTTGCTGAAACTGATGTGACTTCGGCAACAACCCGGAATTATCCACAGCAGAATTACGCCCAACCGCCGACGCAATTTGCTGAGCAACAACCCGCTGATTACGCGCCGGGATTCTCAGCCGCTAGTTACTCTCCAGGAACTTGGTCCGATCAGACTCCAAACACCTCGCGACTTTATCAAGCTCCTCAATACCAGGTTCCGGCGGTTGATCAAAAAAAGAACTTTAGCTGGGGCAAGTGGATTTTTCTCAGCTTCCTGACATTTTTATTGCTATGTGTGATGGCTGGTGGGGCACTCTTTTGGTGGGGTAAGAATCTTGTTGAAGACAAAATAGGAAGCATTCCTGGAACTGGCTCAAATCCACCCGTTGGTGGGATACCACCTCCTCCTGATGCTCCTGCGCCGCCAAATGGGCCAGTGGGAGAAAAGGTGAATGTGAGTTTGGATAGTCTGAAATATCCCGGCGCGAAGACCGTCGAATCTACAAAAGCTCCATTCACGGAAAAACTCAGCTTTACAACGGATGATGATCTGGAAACCGTAAAACAGTTTTACGACAAAAAATTTGATGAGATTTTCAAGGGAGCTGATAGAAACATTCGTCACGAGGATGAAGAGAAATATGTTTATGTGTCTTCGTCTCAGCCAATGTACATCATTGAGGTTGAGCCAGATCACAGAGATGACGGAAAAACGCGGATTTCGCTTGTCAAAGTGACTGCGCCAATTCCTAATTTCCCTTTCTCGAAATAACCTTTACCGAATTGAATCTGATGAATTAACAAAAAACAGAAAGCGCGTTGACACATTCGCAGGCCGTCCGCTACATTGCTTTTGCTTGTGAATTCAACGCGCAATTTATTTTTCGAAGGTTCAACGCCACATCATGTCGTTCAAAAGCATGCCTCAACCGGCTTCCGAGATTCCCGACAAGCTCTTCTACAAGATTGGAGAGGTTTGCGAAATCGTTGGTGTGCAAGCGCATGTGTTGCGGTATTGGGAGACGGAGTTTCCAATGCTACAGCCTCAGAAAAATCCATCCGGCCAACGCACTTATCGCCGCCGCGACGTTGAAATGGCAATGCGAATCAAACAACTTCTCTACGAAGAAGGGTTCACCATCGCTGGCGCAAAACGTAAATTGACGACGGAAAACAGAGGCAGTTCGACAAAGCTCAAGATTGTTCCGCCCGGAGCCACTGCTAGCGATTTTGCCAGCGAATCTGCCGGTGATTCAGGGGGCTCTCCGCCAACCGAACCGCCAATTCCTCCTTCCAGCACGCCTGGCTCGCGCCTTTCGCGAGATACCTTAAAGCGGCTGAGGCTAATGGCAGAGGATTTATTGACAACCCTCAACCGCGATGTTACAACTTCTGACGTTCAAACAAGCCATTCTAAAAGCTAGCTTGATTATCAATTTATCGGGACGTGGCGCAGCCTGGTAGCGCGCTTGCTTGGGGTGCAAGAGGCCGTGGGTTCGAATCCCGCCGTCCCGACTTTTAAAATCAATCAGTTACGGGCATCTTAATGATGCCCGTTTTGCTTTGCGGACACATTTGCGGACACATTGGAATTCATCTGGATATTTCTCCGGCAATGCAAAGGCGGTGAACAGAAATGCTCCAGACAGCCGCAGCACTGAACCATTAGCCCCTGCCTTGCTGGCCGCAATCGAAAGAGGTTGCCCCATCTTTTGACTCATGCACTCAACCATCCACAACCTCAACTTGACTGCGAGCAGATACCCCCCGCATCAAGTTTAATAAGGCCATTTCCAGTCGCGGATCTCAGGCAGGTCATCACCGTGTTGGCGAATGTACTGCTGATGTTCGATCAGCTTATCGCGCATCGCCTGTTTCACATATGCGGCCTCTGATCCTAAATGCGGTACGCGATCAATCACATCCATCACGAGGTGAAAGCGGTCAAGATCGTTCAGCACTGTCATATCAAAAGGCGTGGTGGTCGTCCCCTCCTCTTTGTATCCGCGCACGTGAAGATTCCGGTGATTCGTCCGCCGGTAAGTCAGCCGGTGAATCAGCCACGGATAGCCGTGAAAGGCAAAGATGATGGGCTTATCGGTCGTGAAGAGGGAATCGAAATCTTTGTCAGATAATCCGTGCGGGTGTTCACTCTGCGGTTGCAGCGTCATCAGGTCAACCACATTGATTACCCGAATCTTCAAAGCAGGAAATCGCTGGCGAAGAATATCCACGGCGGCGAGCGTCTCAAGCGTGGGAACGTCGCCGGCGCAGGCCATCACCAAGTCCGGCTCCGTCCCCTGATCGTTGCTCGCCCATTCCCAGATGCCTATGCCGGCAGCAGTGTGTTTGATCGCCGCTTCCATATCCAGATACTGAAGCGCAGGTTGTTTGCCGGCAACGATCACATTGATGTAATGACGGCTCCGCAAACAGTGATCGGTCACGGAGAGCAGCGTGTTGGCGTCGGGTGGAAGATAGACGCGGACGACCTCCGCCTTCTTGTTGACGACGTGGTCAATGAAGCCTGGGTCTTGGTGGCTGAAGCCGTTGTGGTCCTGCCGCCAGACGTGCGAGGTGAGCAAGTAGTTGAGCGAAGCAATCGGGCGACGCCAGGGAATGTGGCGCGTGGTCTTCAACCATTTCGCGTGCTGGTTGAACATCGAATCCACAATATGGATGAACGCTTCGTAACAAGAGAAGAAGCCGTGGCGCCCGGTCAGCAAATAGCCTTCGAGCCAGCCCTGACAGACGTGCTCGCTTAGAATCTCCATCACGCGGCCATCCGGCGAAACATGGTCGTCGGTGGGCAGGATCGCGGCCGTAGAGACGCGGTCGGTCACCTCAAAGAGGGCGTTGAGTCTGTTTGAAGCGGTCTCGTCCGGCCCCATCACTCTGAAATTGCGCGAATCCTCATTGCGCTTCATCACATCACGCAGGAACTGCCCCATCGCGCGCGTGGCTTCGGCCACGACCGTTCCCGGTTTGGGAACGTCAACGGCGTAGTCACGGAAATCCGGCAGCCTCAAATCCTTGAGCAGCATCCCGCCGTTGGCATGAGGATTAGCCCCCATGCGGCGCTCGCCCTTCGGGGCCAGGTCGGCTAACTCCGCCGTCAGTTTTCCGTTCTCGTCAAAGAGTTCTTCAGGCTTGTAGCTTCGCATCCACTCTTCGAGCATCTTCAAGTGGTCGGGCTTGCTCGCCAATTCCGCTAGTGGGACTTGGTGCGACCGGAATGAATTCTCGGTCGGCAATCCGTCCACTTCTTTTGGCCCTGTCCAGCCTTTCGGTGTGCGCAGCACGATCATCGGCCATTGTGGGCGCTCAAAGAATCCGCCTTCGCGCGCCTCGCGCTGAATCGTTTGAATTTCGGCAAGCACGGCGTCAAGCGTTCCGGCCATCAGTTGGTGCATCGTTTCGGGGTCGTCACCCGCAACGAAGTACGGTCTGTGGCCATAACCAACCATCAGGCTCGCGAGTTCTTCGTCGCTTAACCGCGCCAGCACCGTCGGGTTGGCGATCTTGTAGCCGTTCAGATGCAGGATCGGCAGGACGACCCCGTCCCGCACTGGGTTGAGGAATTTGTTTGAGTGCCAACTAGCGGCCAGCGGACCGGTCTCCGCCTCACCGTCGCCAATAACGCACGCGGCCAGTAGGTCGGGGTTGTCGAGCACCGCGCCGTAAGCGTGCATCAGTGAGTACCCCAGTTCGCCGCCTTCGTTGATCGAGCCGGGAGTCTCCGGCGAAGCATGGCTGGGAATTCCGCCCGGAAACGAGAACTGCTTAAACAATCTCTTCAGCCCGTCAGCATCCTGTGAAACCTCGGGATAGAGTTCGCTGTAAGTTCCTTCCAGGTATGTGTTGGCAACCATGCCGGGGCCGCCGTGGCCGGGGCCACAGATGTATAAAACGTTCAGATCATTCTTCCTGATCAGGCGGTTGAGGTGGACGTAGATAAAATTCAGCCCCGGCGTTGTCCCCCAGTGACCGAGCAGCCTGCGCTTTACGTGCTCAATCCTCAGCGGCTCGCGCAGCAGTGCATTGTCGGACAAGTAAATCTGCCCGACCGAGAGATAGTTTGCAGCGCGCCAGTATGCATTCATCAGCCGCACTTCTTCCGCAGTCGGGGGTTGCGCTTCTTTCATCTTAACGTCGCCCATTATCGTTATTACCTTTCCTTTTGAGGAGCGTAGTAGCCGGTGCGGGACTGAACGACCTTGGCAACTTCCTTCTCTCCCTCACGAGTCATGACAATCGTGACCTTGCGCCACTTACCATCGCGCACGGGATTATTGGGATAATACTCAAGGCGATACTGGCGGCCGACCTCTTCAACCATCGCTTTCATCGCGTCTTCACACTGCGTCATATCACCAGGGAAGTGGGCATGAGCGCCAGTCGCCTCAGCAAGCTTTTTGAGTTCGCCCTGCCAGCGCCCCCCTTTGCTGCGTGGTGGAATTGGACGCTGTAATTCAGTGACGCCCACTGTGTAGGCAGTAAGACCCACGGTGTAGGCCGGTACGCCCTCACGGCTGGCGCGCTCAAGCAACTGACGGAATGTGGTCTTGCTGCCATCGTCGCCACCGTCTGTGATAACGAACAGCACTTTCTTCCGATTCTTACCCTGCCCGATGCGGTCCAGCCCGAAAGCTACGGCATCGTACAACGCCGCACGACGGCCCGGACGCACGCGGCGAAGCATATTGAGAAGTTGCCCGTAGTCCGAGGTGAAGTCAGACACCATCTCTACCTGGTCGTCGAAAGCAACTAAAAACGCCTCGTCCCGGTCGGCTCTTTCAGAGATGATATGGAACGCCGCGTGGTAAACATCGTCCATGACTTTCCGCCTCATGTCGCTGCGGTCAAGGACCAGCCCCCAACTGATCGGCGAGTCCTCGGCGCTGAAGGAGACGATTGTCTGCTCAACCCCATTTTCGTAAACCTTGAAGTCCTCTTTCTTCAGCCCGGTAATTGCCCGGCCCTTTTGATCCAACACTGTTACGCTCAAGGAGACCGGCCCTGTAGACGATGGCCTGATGGCGGATGCGTTCTGCGGAATCTCCCGTGGTTGCCGCTGCGCAACCGACGGCGATCCCGCCAATAGCACAAGAGGCAATACGAGAGCCAGGATAACTGCCACTGTCTGAAACATGCTTCGCGATTTCATTCTCCCTCTCGTTGTTCAATGGTGCTTGTACCAGCCGACGCCCTTGATGTCATTCCAAGCGTTGGTCTGATGACAGCGGTAACACTGGTTGACTTGTACATCTGCGCAGCACGGATTGCCCGGAGCGTTCGCCTTGCCGGCAACCGTCTTGTCAACCATTTCAAAGTGCATCATGTAGTGGCTCGGCGGCGCCTGGTGACACTGCGCGCAGTCTGTCGAGCGCGGTGAAGGGTGCTGGAATTCGGCGATGGCCCACTGCGCAGTCGCGTGGCACTGGGCGCAATCCTGCCCGAAGAGTTTGAAATGCTTGTCCTGATTCGAGTGACAACTCGCGCAGTCTAGGATCATCTCTTCGGGGGTGATGTTCTTGTGCCCTGTCTCCGGCCCTGGGCCCACACGGTGCTGCCTGATCCAGCCTAGCAGTTGGCCGCGCACCTGCCTTCGCTCGCTGTCGGCATCGTCGTTCAACTCGCGCAGTCCGAATCGCGCCAGCGCCAAATGATCCATCTTCGTTGGCCGCCGATTTGTGCCTTCGTGCTCGAGGTGGCACTGGCTGCAACTCTGGATGTGGGCGTGAAACGCGGTCGGCTGGCGTTGCAACAGAGCTTCATTGTTGGCATGGCAGGCGGCGCAACTGACGGCCTCCACGCCCTTGACCGGCGTGTGACAGGCCACGCAGTTGTTCTCCAAAGATGCGTGTGCGGCAGAAAGTTGCCCCGGACTGACTTGTCGCAGCCAGATCGCAGACAGCATCACACCTCGCTGATGCAGGACGCCCCCCAGCGTAACAGCCGCGATCAGGACGAAGAGGATGACAATCTTTTTTTTCACCCAAACCACCTCAGCCCGAAATAAATGCTTGCCCAGACGTGCAGCGCCAGCAGGACATAGAAAAGGACTGAAGTCACAATGTGCAGCTTCAGCCAGACGGCTAACCGCCGCTTAATTAGCTCGTGAGACTTGATGGCATATTCGAGGTCGGCAATGGATTCGGCCAGCCGCACCGCGCGGAAGGAAGTGGTGGAATCGCCCTGCACTGCTACTTCCTCCGGAGCAAAGAAGGCGGTCAGCAATCTTCCTGCAAATCCGCGCGCGCCCGTCAGCCTGACCGCTCGATCAGGCTGTCGCGCCAGTTCATCTGCCGTTTGCTGGTAAGCCGCCTGTAGCTTCGCCAGCAGGCCCTGCTTTTCGTGAAGCTCCTGTGAAATCAGCCCCATAAAATGCCGCCCAATCACTCCAGTCACTACCGCCAGCAGCAGCGCGGCAGTCAGAAAGATTCCGAGCCTGCTATTGAATTTGTGGCCCGTGTGCAGGACGGCAAGCACCGCCCCGATGATTCCAGTGTAGACGTGCCAGGCCAGCAGCGTACGCATCGGCACACGTCTGGTCACTCGCTGCTTGAAACCCGGGAACCGCTTCACCACCGAATAACCCAAAGGCCACACCATCAGTAGCGCGCCCGCGACGCCGAGAACGCCGCCCACTGCGCTGCCGGGAAAGCGCGGCGAGCGATGCACTAGAAAGCCCAGCCACAGGATGAGCATCAGAACCATCAGTCCGATGACGACAACGCGCTCACGCTCTTTCATAAGTCAGTCACAATTGTCCTCGAAGAATACCGGGCTTCGACCGCCACTTACATATGCTTCATTTTGTCCTTCGGCATCGCGTCCTTCTTGTCCTTTGGCATCGTGTCCTTCTTCATCCCGCCTTTGCCTTTGTTCATCATCTGCATCCCGTTGTCCATCATGTGCATTCCCTGTTCCATCATGCCCTTGTCCATCGTGGCTTTGCCTTTGTTCATCGTGGCTTTGCCCTTATCCATCATGTCCATGCCCTTGTCCATCATCATGTCCATATCTTTATCCATCATGTCCTTGTCCACCATGTCCTTGCCCATCTCCATCATGTCCATACCCTCGTCCATCATGACCATGCCCTTGTCCATCATGTCATTGACCATCGCCTGCATGCGTTTGAGCATAATGAGCTAGCCCATGTTCATACGTTCCATGCCCTTGTCCATCATCTCACCGCCCGGCGGGTATAAGCTTTTCATCTGATCGAGGGCCGCGTTCAAAGCTCTGTGGTTTTCGTGGACGGCATCTGTGTTACTGGCGTGGGCTGCTTCACCAAGCTTCCCGGCCAGCCGGTCAGCCTCTTTGGCCTGCGCGTTGAGCGACTCCCGCTTGTCCGCACGCAGCGCCGCGGACTTACCCGGCAGCGCGTTCACCGAGTCGCGGACCTTGACCGTCGCGTCGTGGACATCCCTGAGGTTCTCCGCTTCAACGGCCTTGTCGAGCTGGGCGCGCGCCTCCTCAATATGCCCCCATGTCATCGCCGCTTCCTTCAGTGAGCCGTCAGTCGCGGTCGAACCTGTGGCGGGACTCACTATGGGGCTGGCCGTGGCGACGATGGGCGTCGGGGAGGCGCTCGTCGCGGTAGTGTTGCTGGCTTTGTCACTCTGACTGCTGCAACCGGCGAGGGTGATGGCCAGCAACGCGGCCAGCAGGCCGACACCAATGAGCTTCCAATTCTTGTTGTTCCCGTGCGTGTTCCAAATCATAGTTTTCCTCCTTATCGTGTTAACGTAAACAACAGCCTGCTTCCGCAAGTAGCCAGAAGCACAAGGTGACTCATGCCTCGACCGTCACGTCGCCGGTGGATTTGGCCTGGCAGGCCAGAATAATGTTTTGCGCTTTATCGTTCTCATCCAGCGCGTCCTCGACCGCCATCGTCACCTGTCCGGCGAGGAGTTTCGTTTTACAGACTCCGCAATACCCCTCACGGCAGGAGTTATCTATATTCACTCCGACAGCTTCCGACGCCTCCAACACTGTCTTGTCCGGCGGCAATGGGACTGATTTCCCTGAACGGGCAAAAGTGCAGACAGGGGCTTGCACCGCCCGCTCCGGTACAGAAACGGCGATTGCCGTTTCTGCCGCTTCGGCGCGGCGACGGGGGGCCGGACTAAGAAAGAGTTCCGTCCTGACCTGCTCCGCTGGCAGCCCGATCTCCGCCAGCAACGACTTCACGGCGTCCATCATCGGCGGCGGGCCGCAC
>CAZXHW010000190.1:0-11076 GCA_964639915.1 uncultured Heliomicrobium sp. | reverse complement strand
GCATGCACGCTGAAAACGGTGTGATTATTGATGTGCTGGTCAAGCGCGCTTTGGCTGCTGGGCATACTGCTCCCAAATATCACGCGCTGACACGGCCCACCAGAGCCGAGGCCGAAGGCGTTCACCGCGCCATCGCCATCGCCGAAATGGCGCAATCGCCGGTATATATCGTTCACCTAAGCTGTTACGACGCGCTGAAAGAAGTCCAGAACGCGCGCGATTTGGGTTTGCCCGCGTATGCTGAAACCTGTCCGCAATATCTGTTTCTGGATTACAGCTATTACGAAAAAGAAGGTTTTGAAGGCGCGAAGTACGTCATGACGCCTCCGTTGCGCGGCAAGGAAAACCAGGAATTGCTCTGGCGCGGATTGCGCAGCAACGATCTGCAAGTCATCTCCACAGACCATTGCCCATTCTGTATGAAAGAACAGAAAGAACTCGGCATTGATGATTTCAGCAAAATTCCCAATGGCGGTCCTGGCGTCGAACATCGCATGAGTTTGATTTACAACGGCGGCGTAGCCCAAGGGCGAATCAGCCTGAACCGGTTTGTCGAACTCACCTCGACCGCTGCCGCCAAAATCTTCGGCCTGTTCCCACGCAAAGGCACGATTGCCGTTGGGTCGGATGCCGACATCGTGATCTTCGATCCGAACCGCGAACAGACCATCAGCGCTGCCACGCACCATATGCGGGTGGACTACAGCGCCTACGAAGGCTGGAAGCTCAAAGGCGTCACCGAAATCGTTCTGTCGCGCGGCAACGTCATCGTCGAAAACGGCGAGTGGAAAGGCAAAACCGGCGCAGGCCAATTTTTGAAGCGCGGCACAACCGGAGCGAAATAACCGGCAGTGATTCCGTAAAGCGGGAAATAGCTTATGGATATTCGGCAGGCGCTGATGGCCGGGCATTCCAAACGGCAGACCATGGCCATCGTCGAATTCATCGGCGAAGACCCAAAACGCTTTGCCGAACTGATGAAGCTTTTCTTTGAGGATGAGTATCGTTTGACGCAGTGCGCCGCCTGGCCAATCAGTTGTTGCGTGGAAAAACACCCGGAATTGGTCCGGCCTTATTTGCCGAAATTGCTTGATTGCCTGGAACGCGAAGACCAACACGACGCCGTCAAGCGCAGCATCCTGCGCTTGCTGCAATACATCGAAATTCCCAGGCGGCTTGCGGGGAAAGTCTATGCGCGCTGTATTGATTTTATTGATGATCCTTACCAGCCCATCGCCGTTCGGGCTTTTGCGATGACCGTCGCGGCGCGCATCGCGAAATCAGAACCGGATTTGATGAACGAATTACGGTTGGTTGTCAGCAAGCATCTGCCGCATTCAACAGCGGCGTTCAAAGTTCGCGCCAGAGAGGTTTTGTCATGAGAAAACAACTCTTCTTTTTGATCGCAATGGTTGTATGTTTGTTCCTCTATCGCCTGGGATTGGTTGTTGCCCAGCAACCGCAGACTTTGGCCAAACCGGGCACAGTCGAAGAACTCATCAAAGAGGGCGACGCCGCCTACCAACGAAAAGAGTATGGCAAGTCGGCGAAACTGCTTCAGGAAGCCATAGCCAAAGGGACACGCGAAACCGATGTTATCTATAACGCGGCCTGTTCAACGGCGCTTTCCGGCGACAAGGAAACAGCATTTCAATTGCTGGGCAAAGTGATCGCTTTGGGGTTTCGCAACACAGACCACTTGAAGCGCGACAGCGATTTGGAATCGCTCCGCGATGATCCGCGCTGGGGCAAGGTGATTGCCGCCAGCGAGGCTCAGCAGGCGAAGTACATCAAGGATCACAGCGATCCGAACAAGGCTCGTTTCATCACAGAAGACATCGAGCGTTTTTGGCAGGCTTATGACCAGGCAATGGCAGCAAAGCCGGAAGATCGGGTGGCGATTTTTCAGCGGTTGTACATTCAGCCGGGCACGATTGGACTGAAAGACTTCAGCCAAAGCGGGCGGCTCGACAGCAAAACGCTGGCGAAAACGATTGAAAACCGTCCGAATTTTTTCAAAAGCATTCGTGCGGCGACGGCCAACATCGGCAAGCAGCGCGCGGAAACGGTCGCAGCCTTTCGCAAGTTCAAAACGCTGTACCCGGAAGCAATCTTTCCCGAATCCTATTTTGTCATTGGCCAGATGCAGAGCGGCGGCACAGCCTCACCCAACGGCTTGTTGATGGGAGCGGAGATGTTTACGCGATTGATTGGCGTGCCGACCAATGAACTAAACGATTGGGCGAAGGGCGCGATTATGGAACCCGGTGAAATTCCGCCGCTGGTTACACACGAATCCATTCACTTTCAACAGAAGTATCCTTTGCAAGGAGGCTTGCTCTGCAACTGCCTGAAAGAAGGCAGCGCCGATTTTTTGGGCGAAATGGCTTCCGGCCGTCTGGTCAAGCGGATGCAGGAAACGCACGTCTGGGCCAATGCGCGCGAGCGCGAGGTATGGGGACAATTTCAAAAAGACATGCCCGTCGCCAACAGCACTTCGCGCTGGCTGTACGGCAGCAGTGGAGGCAATGGCCGTCCCGTAGATTTGGGATACTGGATGGGCTACAAAATCAGCGAAGCGCACTACAAAAATTCTGCGGACAAGAAACAGGCCGTGCGCGACATTCTGATCGTTAAAGATTGCCAGCAACTGTTGAAAGCCAGCCGTTACGCTGAAAGGTTTGCGGCTATGACGCCGAGTCAGAAGTAAAATAACATCCGAAGGAATCTCAAATGCACCCTAACTCCCCCCACGAAACAATCGACCATCCGGACGGCCGTGTTGAATTGCGCGACTATTCAACGATCAACACCAGCCCTCTGTACAACGAAGACCTTGCGCCGGTTCCAGTCGCCAAGCGTGATTGGACGACGTACAACTACGCCGCGCTTTGGATTTCGATGGCACATTGCATTCCGACGTACATGATGGCTTCGGGATTAATTGGCGCGGGAATGAACTGGTGGCAGGCACTGCTGACGATTCTGCTAGGCAATACGATTGTGCTGGTTCCCATTCTGCTGAATTCGCATCCCGGCACGAAGTATGGAATTCCGTTTCCGGTTTTTGCACGTGCGGCGTACGGGACGCTTGGGTCAAACCTGCCGGCGTTGATGCGCGCGCTGGTGGCGTGCGGATGGTTTGGCATACAGGCGTGGATCGGCGGCGAAGCGCTGCACACTTTGTTCAAAGCCCTTATTCCGTCGTGGCCCACGCTGCTGGGCGGAGCAATCGGCGGGCACACTCCGACCGAATGGATTTCGTTTTTACTATTTTGGGGATTGAACATCTTCATCATCTATCGCGGGATGGATTTGCTGCGCTGGGTGGAAAACTGGGCCGCGCCCTATGTGCTGGTGATGACGGCGATTCTGGTGGGCTGGGCCATTTGGCGAGCAAACGGGCTTGGATATTTGCTGAACGAATCGGGCAAGTTTCACACCTTCGCCGAATTCTGGCCGGTTTTTGTTCCTTCGCTGACAGCCATGATTGGGTTCTGGGCGACGCTCAGTTTGAACATGCCGGACTTCACACGGTTCGGGCGCAGCCAACGTGAACAGGTTGTTGGACAAGTCGTCGCCTTGCCGACGACGATGACGATTTTTGCCGCGATGGGCGTGATTATCACCTCGGCGGCGGCGGTGATTTTTCCGCAGATGAAAGCGTCGGAGTTGTGGGACCCCATCAAAGTCGTTGGGCAATTCGATAATCTGGTCGTCGTCGCCATCTCGATGTTTACGGTGGTCGTCGCTACGCTGGCGGTCAACATTGCGGCCAACGTTGTTTCTCCCGCCAACGATTTCGCCAACGCATTTCCCAAGCTGATTTCGTTTCGCACCGGCGGGCTGATCACCGGCATCATCGGCATTTTGATGCAGCCGTGGAAGTTATTGGCCGATCCCACGGCTTATATCTTCACGTGGTTGAACGGGTATTCCGGCGGATTGGGTTCAATTGCCGGCGTGCTGATCGCGGATTACTGGCTGGTCAGAGGCACGAAACTGGAGTTGGGCGATCTGTACCGGGTGCAGGGCATTTACGGGCGCTCTAACTGGCGCGCTATCGTGGCGACGGTCGTTGGATGCGCGCTGGCCTGGATCGGGCTGGTCATCCCCTCGTTAAAACCGCTCTACGATTACGGCTGGTTCGTCGGCTTCGGCGCTTCTGCCCTGATTCATTACGCGCTGATGAAATGGATTCCGCCACAAGGCGCAACTGCGGCTGAAGCATATGGCATCCCCCGCTAAACTTCACTAAGAGAGGCCAAAGAGAGCATGAAAAAAAGAACGTTTCTAAAGATTGCGTCTGCCGGAATTACCAGCACGATGCTTGCGCCGCTAAGTGGATGCCAAAAACCGGAAGCGCCAACGGCGACGCCTGCCGCTACAGCAGTTGCCACACCAGAAAAGCTGAAAAACTGGGCATGTAATCTGGAATACAGCACAGGCAACGTCGCCTATCCCGAAACGGTTGAACAGGTGCAGGCGCTGGTGAAACAGGCCGACAAATTGCGCGCGCTGGGAACACAGCACTGTTTCAACAAAATCGCCGACTCGCCGCATCAACTGCTTTCGGCCAAAAAGCTGGACAAGATTCTTTCGCTCGACCCTGACAAGAAAACGGTCACGGTCGAAGCAGGTGTGCGTTACGGCACCTTGGGCGAATACCTGCAAGGGAAAGGTTTTGCGCTGCACAATCTGGCATCTTTGCCGCATATATCCGTCGCTGGTTCTATTGCTACGGCGACGCACGGTTCGGGCGTGAAAAACGGCAATCTGGCGACAGCGGTTTCGGGCCTGGAATTCGTGACTGCAGCGGGCGATGTGGTGACACTGTCACGGGAAAAAGACGGCGAACAATTCCTGGGCGCGGTTGTGCATCTTGGCGGATTGGGCGTCGTTACCAAAGTCACGCTCGACGTTTTGCCCACGTTCCAGGTAAAGCAAGACGTTTATGAAAACCTGCCATTTGCCGAACTCGAAAAGAACTTCGAAGCCATTATGTCCGGCGGCTACAGTGTCAGCTTGTTCAGCGACTGGCAGAAAAACGTGATCAGCGAAGTCTGGGTCAAAACAGTCGTGGCGAATGGCAAATCGTCTAAGGCAAAGCCGGAACTCTATGGCGCGAAATTGGCGACCAAAAACCTGCATCCGATTCGCGAACTCGCCGCAGAAAACTGCACGGAGCAAATGGGCGTTCCAGGCCCGTGGCACGAACGGCTGCCGCACTTCAAAATGAATTTCACGCCCAGCAGCGGCAAGGAATTACAGGCCGAGTATTTTGTGCCGTTCAGCAACGCAGTCGCGGCGCTGAAAGCCATCAACAACCTGGGCGACAAATGGATTCAAGATTTGTTCATTTCCGAGGTCCGCACCATTGCCGCCGACAATCTATGGATGAGCACGGCTTATAAACGTCCCAGCGTCGCCATCCATTTTACCTGGAAGCAGCACACCGAATCAGTGATGAAGCTGTTGCCGATTGTGGAAGAGCAATTGGCCGCTTTCGGCGCGCGACCGCACTGGGGCAAGCTGTTTACGATCTCGGAGGCGCAACTGAAATCCCGCTACGAACAGTATGCGGATTTTCAGGAATTGCTGAAGCAATATGATCCAAAAGGGAAGTTCAGAAATGAATTTTTGGACGCGCATCTTCTCGCGTAGCGGCGACTGCCTGCGCGGCATCACTAAACATCGTTTTAAGGAGTAGCTATGGCACGTATTGTCAAATGTGGATTGATTCAGGCAAAACACGCAGGTCCAACCGACGCGCCGATTGAAGACATCAAGCGCGCAAACATCGAAAAGCATCTGGGCTTTATTGAGCGGGCGGCCAAACAGGGTGTGCAGATTTTGTGCATGCAGGAAGTGTTCACCACGCCCTATTTTTGCGCGGAACAGCAAACGCGCTGGTATGAAACTGTCGAAAAGATTCCAGATGGCCCCACCACGAAACTGATGCAGGAACTGGCCAAACAGCACGGCATGGTCATCGTCGTGCCGATTTACGAAGAAGAAATCACGGGCGTTTATTACAACACGGCAGCGGTGATTGATGCCGACGGCAAATACCTGGGCAAATATCGCAAGAATCACATTCCGCACGTTGCGCCAGGCTTCTGGGAAAAGTTCTACTTCAAACCTGGCAATCTTGGCTATCCGTGTTTCGACACGGCATTTGCGCGCATCGGAGTTTATATCTGCTACGACAGGCACTTTCCCGAAGGCGCGCGGGCGTTGGGATTGAACGGAGCCGAGATTGTGTTCAATCCTTCGGCAACCGTTGCCGGTTTGAGCGAATACTTGTGGAAGCTGGAACAGCCTGCGCACGCTGTCGCCAACGGATATTTCATCGGCGCAATCAATCGCGTTGGGTTTGAAGCTCCGTGGAATATCGGCGAGTTTTACGGGCAGAGCTATTTCTGCGATCCGCGCGGCCAGTTTCTGGCCCAAGCGAAACGTGACGAAGACGCGCTGATCGTCGCTGATTTGAACCTGGATGTGATCCGCGAAGTCCGCAACACCTGGCAGTTTTTCCGCGACCGGCGGCCAGAAACGTACGAATCGTTAGTCCAAGCGTAGGGAAACAGATAAGAAGAGAAACTAACCACAAAAGGCACAGAAATCACAAAAAAAAATCAGGTATTTGGTTTTGTGTCTTTTGTGCTTTTTGTGGTTGGATTTTTGCTCATCTACCGGCAAACCATTGTAGAAATACGGACCATGAAAATTTCTTCCTATATATTTCTTTGCCTGTTGGTGGTGTTTGCTCCCTTGATGCCTGCGGCGCAACCACCGTCCTATGACCTGATCATTTTGGGTGGCCGTGTTGTTGACGGAACAGGCAATGGGTGGTTTCGCGCTGATGTGGCTTTGCGCGGAGATACGATTGCAGCAGTCGGTAAACTCGATGGTGCGAATGCCCGGCACGTCATTGTCGCGAAAGATTTGATTGTGGCCCCCGGTTTCATTGACATTCATTCCCATGCGCGGCGGACGATCTTTGAAGAAACAAAAGCCGAAAATTACATTCGCCAAGGCGTGACAACTGCTATAGAAGGGCCGGATGGCAGTTCGCCTTTGCCGTTGAAACCGTTTTTTGATCGGTTAACCGCAGCGCACATCGCCATCAATATGGGAGCGCTGGTTGGCCAAGGTTCCATCCGCGAAAGCGTCATTGGTTTGGTGAATCGCAAAGCGACACCGGACGAAATCGAAAAGATGAAAGCCTTGATGAAAGAGGCAATGGAACAGGGCGCGATGGGGTTGAGCACCGGCTTGTTTTATGTGCCCGGTAATTACACCACGACTGAAGAGGTAATCGAACTGGCCAAAGTCGCAGGGCGAATGGGCGGCATTCACACATCGCACATGCGCGATGAAGCTTCGGGCGTCATGAAAAGCGTCGAAGAAACCATTGCCATTGGCGAATTCGGTGGATTGCCGACGCAGGTCACGCATCACAAGATCGTCGGCAAAGGGAATTGGGGACGCAGCGTTGACACCTTGCGCTTGATTGCCGAAGCCAGAGCGCGCGGCGTGGACGTGACGATTGATCAATATCCTTACACGGCTTCAAGTACCGGCTTGGTGGCGCTCTTGCCGCAATGGTCGCAGGAAGGCGGTCAGCGCGAAATCGTCAAACGCCTGGACGATCCGGCAACGCGCCCCAAAATCAAAGCCGCCGTGGTTGAAAGCATCAAGTTTGATCGCGGAGGTGGCGACCCCAAAAATGTATACATCGCTCGATGTTCCTGGGATCAGAGCCTGGAAGGGAAGAACTTGGCGGAAATTACCGCTGCGCGCGGACGCTCGACATCGCTGGAAGATGCGGCAGAAACCACGCTGGAAATCGTCGCCAAAGGTGGGGCATCAGCTATCTTTCACGCCATCAACGAAGAAGATCTGGTTCGCATCCTGAAAGATCCGTTGACGATGATTGCCTCGGACGGCGGCGTCGAGATTCCAAATCGCGGAGTTCCGCATCCACGCAGCTACGGAACATTTGCGCGCGTGCTTGGTGTGTACGTGCGCGAAAAGCGCGTACTGACCTTGGAAGACGCCGTTCGCAAAATGACTTCGCTGCCCGCTGCGCGCTTGGGCTTACAAGATCGCGGCGTGCTGCGCCCGGGAATGAAAGCGGACGTCGTCATTTTTGACGCCTCACGCATTCGCGACCGCGCGACCTTTGGCGATCCGCATCAATACGCCGAAGGTGTAAGTTACGTGATCGTCAACGGAACCGTCGTGCTCGACAATGGAAAGATGACGGATGCTCGCCCAGGCCAGGTGTTGCTTGGGCCGGCAGTACGCAGATAAAACCAACGCAGGAGAAACATCCCATGCTCGAATTCGCAATCACTTTCAAACCCGATATGACGCCGGAGCGTATTGTCAGCCTGACGAAACAGGCTGAAGCGGCCGGTTTCAACTATGGCTGGATGTTCGATTCACATGTCCTTTGGCAGGAAGCGTTTCCGCTGATGACCTTGATGGCGGCAAACACGCAGAAGATGCGCATCGGCCCGTGCGTGACCAATCCTGCGGTGCGCGATTGGACGGTGACCGCGAGCTTGTTTGCCACGCTCAATCGCATTTCCGGCGGACGCATGGACATTGGCATTGGGCGCGGAGACAGTTCCCGTCGCGTGATGGGCAAACGGCCCACGACGCTGGCCGTGTTGGAAGAATGTGTGCAAACCATCCGCGACCTGACAGCAGGCAAGCAAATTACTTACGAAGAAAAAGAAATTCAGATGCCGTGGGCTGATGCCGGAGTCCCGCCGATTTGGGTTGCCGGGTACGGTCCAAAAGCATTGCGCTGCGCGGGCAAAATTGGGGACGGAGTAATTTTGCAATTCGCCGATCCGCATTTGATCAAATGGTGTTTGAACTTCGTCCGCGAAGGCGCCGAAGAAGCAGGGCGTGATTTTTCAAAGATCAAAGTTATGGCTGCGGCTCCCGTCTGGGTGTCGGATGATCTGGCTGTTGCGCGTGATCATGTGCGCTGGTTTCCTGCGCTGGTTTCCAATCACGTGGTGGATCTGGTTTCCAAATACAAACCGGAAGA
The DNA here is from genome assembly GCA_964639915.1 of uncultured Heliomicrobium sp. Lineage (GTDB taxonomy): Bacteria > Acidobacteriota > Blastocatellia > RBC074 > RBC074 > RBC074. The sequence continues at coordinate 2,006 of CAZXHW010000190.1, read as the reverse complement.
ACTGCCGCCGGAATTAACTGCCTTCATCGCCGACCGCAAAGGCTACAACTATCTGCATCACGCCGAAGTTGGCAGCAGCAACGCCGAATTCGTCACTGATGAAGTGGTTGACCGGTTCTGTATCGTCGGTAACGTTCAGGAACAGGTGCGACGCTTGAAAGAGCTTGAAGAAGTCGGCGTGACGCAGTTCAACATTTATCTGATGTGCGGCGACGAAGAACAAACGGTTGAAGTCTACGGTGAAAAAATCATTCCAAATAGTTGATGGGTAAAACCGATTGGGGCCAATAACCCAAAAAGAAAAACCACCGAAGCCGACACAAGTTGACTCTTTCCATGCTGTCTGGCGGGAAAGCACCTATGAAAATTCCTTCCACCTTGCTCCGCATGTTGATGCTTAGCCTGTGGTTGCTGTTATTCACCACATCTCTTTCAGCGCAGAGCGAGGGAACACTCACGCTCACGGCTGATAGCCTGCAAAACGGTAAGTCTGTCGAACTCAGCAAGCTCAACTGGAAATATCATTCAGGCGATTTGGCAGACGATGATCCCCGGTTTGCCGATCCGCAATTCGATGATCATTCATGGGAGACTCTGAAAGGCACGGCCATCACACTCGCCAACATTCCACAGGGCGGCTGGCGCGGTATTGGCTGGTTTCGGCTGCGGCTGCAAGTGGATTCAGCGCTTGCCAACCAGTCGCTTGCATTGGTGATGGTGCATTACGGCGCGTCTGATGTTTACCTGGATGGCAAGCTCGTCGAGCGCTTCGGCACCGTCGGTACGACGCCGGACACAGAAGTCGCTTACAACCCCAACACGTTGCCCGTCAACATTGCCTTGGACGCGCGCGGTGAGCATGTGCTGGCCGTTAGACATTCGTGTATGGAAATGCGGGATATGTCCGGTGGCTGGGGCAAGTGGATCGCGCGGCAAAGCTCCAGGCCAGTAGTCAGCGCCTATGCCAACCGCACCAATAACTATGGCGCAGGCTTCGGCGTCTGGGTGGCAGAAGCCGGACAGGCGCGCGACGATTACGTCAACAAAAGGGCAGGCGGTGGATTTTACCTGCTGAATTTCGGGCTGCTGCTGGCCATCGGGTTATTACATGTTCTGCTGTTCTGGTTCTATCCGCGTCAACGTGCCAACCTTTTCTTTGGCTTGTTTGCCTGCGCTTCTGCGGCCAGTAACATCATCTATTATCGTTGGAGCCTGAGCCATCAAAGCGCGACAGGGATTCTGTTGCAGAATGGGGTGAACAATACGCTGACTTTTCTGGCGTTGGGAACGCTGCTGGCATTTATGTACACAGCGTTTGCGGAGAGCATTCCGAAAGTGGGCAGGCCGAAAAGGATTTGGCCAAAATGGTTCTGGGGCTGGGTCATGGCGGCTGCGATCTATATTCCCATGAATTCAATTTTTGTGGGATTGTCCGAGACACGTTATTGGTATTTGTATATTCAAGCGTTGACCTGGTTCCCCGTCATCGAGGTTGCGCGGGGAATGAGCAAGCCAATAAAGAACAAGGTTTCAGGCGCCTGGATCGTCGGCGCCGGAATGCTCGTTTACACCTTGTATATAGCAATTGTTCTACTGATTCTGGTGAGGGGCTGGGCAAGTGCAGATTCTTCAATCACACTTAGGAACCTAGTCATCCTCTTTCTAACCGGAGCCATTTCGATCTTCCTGGCACGCCAATTCGCACGCACCAGCCTGAATCTCGAACAACAACTCGTGCAGGTCAAACAACTTTCGGCTGCCGCGCTCGATCACGAAAAAGTCAAAGCCGAAAACGAACGGCGCGCCGCTGAACTGGAAGAAGCCCGCCAATTGCAGCTTTCGATGTTGCCCAAGCAAGTTCCACAACTACCGCATCTGGAAATTGCTGCGTATATGAAAACCGCTTCGGAAGTCGGCGGCGATTACTACGACTTTCATTTGGGCGAAGACGGTACGTTGACGATTGAGGTGGGCGATGCGACGGGGCATGGGTTGAAGGCAGGCAC
>CAZXHW010000189.1:0-11083 GCA_964639915.1 uncultured Heliomicrobium sp. | reverse complement strand
CAAATCTTCAATCATCAGTTCCTGCTTGTTACTCTCATACTCGAAAGCTCTTTTCCCCTTGCTGCCTTGTGGGAAATCGCCACGATTGAGTTTGCGCATCACAGCAAAATGGGGCCGCTTACTATTGCCAAGCAACGAACGCAAATGTCCTAACACGTATTCAAGATGTGAATCAGTGAAGCTGAAACCAAGGAAGAGAAAGGTTTTACTGACGAGATCGCCCCCCAGTCTTTGCTGAAGTAGAGGGTGCTTGATCGCATAGCGCCCATAATCATCTTTACTCAGGACCACTTCATCCGGACGTGAAATGTCGCCATGCATTTTGTAGAGCACTAAATCGCAGTTAGGTTTGGATGTTGATAAATCCGCATCCCTCAACTTGATATCAACAACGCGACCAGCCCGTTTGTATGCCTCCTCCAATAGCGTGTCATAATTTGTCGTCCAAACAGCCTGGATTGGTAGGCGGCTAATGATCTGATGATTCGGGGTGAGTTTTACCGCTTTATCAAATTCCCGCCTGACTATCTGGTTCAAACGTGAGCGGTCTTGGCTATGGCGATTTAGATGATACTGCGCAACTGTCACTAGGTCTGGCTCTCGATCCACATCAAGGCCAATCTCTTCAGCTAAATCACGTAGTAATTCCTTCCAGTTGACGAAACCAGCAGGCATTGAAAGCCCTGCCCCAATGAACAATGCTGCATCTCCGTTTTGCGCTGCAGTGATAAAATCATGAAGCATTTGATTGCGATCCACAGCCATTTTCGTTATCTCTGTTTTTTGCACGCCGAGTAATGCCAAGCGAAGCCAATGGGCCAATTCACTTGAACCGCACGTCAGCTTACCATGACAACAGACGAACTCCGCAAATGATATTTGTGTCGGGATATACGCTGAGGACGTCGAGCAGCTATGGCGCTTAAAAACGCCACAAAGTGAAAATGGTAGGGTTTTGGAGTTTAAATGACTGTGAAGGTGGCCAGGATTCGTCAAAGAAGTCCTTGGCCAAAGTTTACTGAATTGGCCTTGACTCACGTGCGGTAAATACTCGCACTGGCATCTCACCCATTCCTATTTCAGTCAGCTTATCCGGCGAAGGAATGGCGGGGAGGCCGCTAATCGCCTCATCACCCACAGCTTTTCCTTTCCAACTGCGCAGCCATTCCGTCGAAAGAACCAGAAAGAATGATGAGGCGTAATGTCGCTGCCGCCCCGTTGGCAAAGCCCAGATCACGCAGGTGTGATCATTTACCTTGGTGTAGAAATAGTAATAGTACTTCGTGCGAGACTGTCTGCCTTCGCTGCCGTAATCCGGCGCTGGTTTCGTGTGCCAGATCAGATTGTTGATCTCGACGAAGGTACTGGGAAAGTGTCCGGTCTTTGCTTGGTAAATGCGAAGATCTTTAGTGATCCGCTCTATCTGGGGTTGCGGCATGTTCGTCTGCCAGTCGCGAAAGAGCGTGTAAACGTGCCAACCATAGCTGCCGACGGCGAGGATCGCGCACATGGCCAGGATTAGATACGTGGCTTTCAACTTGTTCAACTTCAACTCAGGTTTCGGCATCGTTCACCTCCCCTCGCGCGAGCCTGAATCAAAGAGCGGCATGTGCTCTTCGTCCAGTGAAACCGGATCGTACTCCGGTTCAAATCTCAATTCTTGCTGGGCCGAAGGCTTTGAACTGGCCATCGCGCGCGCGGCCTCCCAGCGGGACGATTTTGGTTTTGATGATTGTTGCCTTGACGGCCTTTCTGTCTCAGGTTCTTCGTGATGCCTGGTCAATGCCTGAGTGATCGAAGGTTCCGTTGATTCGTTAGTTGGCGGCGTGAAGCGCAACACCTGGTCATCAAAGCGCTGGAAACACCTCTCACGCTCGGACAATGGCGGGTGCTCGTTCCTGGCAAATTTTGGATAAGTCAGACGCAACGGCGGCGCGTTGCTGATGATGGCGATGGCTTGTTTGTATTTGGTCATCTGTCTGATTTCTCCCGCGTCCATCAGTGGCCGCCCGACTTCAGTGGTTCGCTCTGAATCGAATTTGTTGCCCTCGCGCACATCGGTCAGGCTGGCTTGTAGAACAGTCGTCGTGCCGAGTCTGCGCGAAGCGTATTCCGCCGTGCGTTGATCTACGCCGGGAAGAAAGACCATCGCGCCGACCGAGCCAAGCACAGCATCGCCGCCATCGGTTCCGTACTGGCTGTAAAGCTGCGCGATGTTTTGGTAGCCGAGAGCGTAGGTCATCCGCCGCCCACGTCCAACGCCAAGCGCAGCCGGAAGATCGGGAATGTGGATGTTGCCGATTTCGTCCAGGTTGAAGAGCACAGGCGCGGAAGCCTCGCTCAGTTCGCCGTTCCTCAAACAATCGTTGGCAAGGCCGAAGAAGGTGGACAGCACCCGCTTGTAACGCTCCGCATCGCCTTCGGGCACGATCATAAAGATCGCCGTGCCCGCTTGCCGGAGTTCGGTGAAATTAACGAAGCGCACGCCGCGCGCCGCCATCGGGTTTGTGATCGGCGACGAAATCGCCATCATATTCGGCGTGGAGAAATCAGCACACGCTACGCCCAAGCCAATCAGCACACCCGCTTGAAGCTTCGGCTCGACCTTACTGAACATCCCCCAGTAGAGGGGCACTTTAGGGTCGGGTGATTTCATCATCTGTTCGTTGAGTTGCTGAAGCGAAAGCGTTGAGATCAATTCCTGAATCATATGCGGGGCTGGTCGCGCGTGCAGTTGATTCAATTGCAGCAGGATTGCCGTCAGCGCCGCTTTCTCCGCTTCCTTCCAAAATGGATCAGCCGTCGAGCGCCGGCTTTGCTCGGAATCCAGAATCATCGTCGCGACCTTGTGCGCGTACTCTGCGTCGTTCTTGCAGGCGGGCAGGAAGTTCCAGCGATCCGTCCGCTCCGGCTTCTGTAGATCAATCCGGTAGACGTTGCGGAAGAGATAGGCCGTTTGGTCATAGAGTTCGCCTTTCGGATCGAGCACGATCACCGACCCCGTACCCGCCCACGCGCGTTGCCAGGTGATGAAGAACGTGGACGATTTGCCGGAGCGCGGCGGGCCGAACATTGCCAGGTGACACGTTGAATGCTCCGGACCGAGCACGACGTTGTGCTTTCTCCCAAAGCCTCCCAGCAGCAGCGTGAATGATGGAAGCGATTCGTCCTTACGCAGCGCCAAGTTCAAATCCTTCAGCGTTTGAACATCTGCCCAGAGAGCCGAACCGTATGTTACTCGCTGATGATAGCTGTAATAAGGCAGCCAGAGTTGTGCGGCCTCGATCCAAGAGATAAGCACGGCGGTGATTCCCAAACAGTGCGCAGCGATTTCAATTTCGATTCTGAGTGCAAGCCAGAGCGCGGATTTCCATAAAAGCCATGCGGAAAGAAAGCCCGAGACAATCAGCAAGACTGCCTGGCCGCAGATACCCAGCAAGTGCAGCGCCGCGTGGTAAGCAGGCAGATGTTGAGCCGACGCCGGTCGCGGGATGTGATATTCGGCGTCAATCCGCTGGCAAATTTGCGTCAGCGATTTCGGCTGTTGCTGCCACCAATGATGAAATTGACTCGGGCTATTTGTCGGCATACTGGCGCGCCCACAGGTTGAGAGAGTCAATCTCTTGCGGGGTGAATTGGGGTTCCCGCAATGGCTCGATGCTCCAATTCAATGCCGCGACTTCTGCAGGCGAGGCAAACGGCTCAGGCAGTTTGGTGCCTTCTGTTCTCTTCGCCACAAGTAGCAACGCGCCGGAATTGTCATCGCCACCTGTCGAAAGCCGCGTGATCAATGCAGGGCCATCAAGCCGCACACGGCCAATCGAGACGACTTCCAATCCCAGCGGCTGCGGGCGGAAACGCACATAGATCGTTGCGTGATCGGAAGCCAGCACACCCTTACTTGCAGTCCGATTGACGCCTGGAGGAAAGAGATTACGCGCAAGCATCAAATCTAAAAGTGCGTCAACGCTTGTAATGCTTCGGTTGCTCATTTGTTCGTTGATGGCAAGCAGCGCCAGTCCCATCAACACGCCGGTTGCTTCGCGCACTCGCAAAGCCATCCGTGCTACTTCGCCATCTGGCAGGTTCGACGCACTGGCCGTTTGTGATGATGCCGATGCGGAAGCCTCAATCATCGGATCGGCAATTTCCACGCGAGCTTTGACGCGATAGCTCCGGGCGTTGAGCCAACCTGCCAGCAGCATTCCGGCAATTACGACGACTGCCGTCCCTATGGCGATGATCGGCGGTGACGGACTCCAACGTGTTCTTTCGGTCTTCATACGGCGATCTCCTCAAGCTCATCCATCCATCTATCAATCTCCGAATTCGGCGCTTCCATAATCGCTTCAACTCGCGCCAGCGACTTACGCAGGTTCTCCAAATCCAGATGCCGCTTGGCGAGAAAGCAGAGGTGCGATTCAATCTCGTGGATGCTCAAGTCTTGATGCCCGGCATTAGCGAGTGTGCGCATCAAGGCGATGGATTCACGCAAGCCCGGTTTATCAACAATCCCCGGTAAGCCGCGAATCGCACTAATGAGCTTGACCATCTTCAGAAGCATCAGGCGCGAGGCTTGCGGACATCTTGCCATCAGAATGCCTGCCTCTTCGCGCAGCGTTGGCGCGGGCAGCCAACTGTAAAGACAGCGCGAACGCATTGGCGAAGACAGATCGTGACGTTGATCGTTTGAAAGCAGAATCACGACAGGCCAGCGTGCCTGATCACGCATACCGATTTCGCCGTAGCGCGGGACGTGAGCGTACCCACGCGCGAAAAGTTGCAACAACATGTCCTCGATTTTCTCGCTCACCTTGTCGAACTCGTCGCAGATCAGAATCGGAATGACATCGTCCTGCGCTGCCCGTTCATATGCGGAGAGTGCTTCGCCAAGAATCAAAAACTCGCGCGTCCATTGCCCGGCGCGAGCTTCTTCAAAGCTTTGCCCCATCGTTACAGTCTGTCGCACCGATTGCGTTTGTGCCTCACTGTCCCAGTCATAGAGCACATCCGCGAGTGTGAGACCTTCCATCCCTTGCAGGTAAAAGACTGGCAGATTGCAGGCTTCGGCCAGGCTTTCGGCCAGCGCCGTCTTCCCACCGCCGCGAGGCCCTTCGATCAGCCAGGGCAAACCGCTCCGTAGGACGTGGGATAGATCGCGGAGCATTCTGCGCTGAATGACATAGCCTGTAGTGTGCAGCAAATCGGCAATGGCTTGTTCGCCGCTTTCTACCAAGAGGCTGCGCGGATTGATTACCGGCAGATTCTGATTGTTCGCTTGCATTCGGATTCACGGCTTTCGCGTTTCAATCTCGTTGAGTACAGCCTGCGCCACCTGTTGAAATTCAGGACTCATCCTCGGCAAGGCTGCGCGAATGCGAGCCGGATCGGCTTCCGTCATCAACTCGACAAGTTCATCGTCGGTCAGATTTCCTTCTTTCACACCGACCTCGGCTAGATGCGGACTTGAGGCTTCAGATTCTGGCAGCGTCGTAACCAATACAAATCCGACAGTCCCGGCAGCGACTTCGACAAAGTTGCGATTCTGATCTAATTGACCGTTAGCCCCGGTTGTAGAGCGGTAAGTCCCATAAGGATCGGTGGCGACAATCACCGCTGAGCTACGGCGATTCAAAATGCTTGTTCCGATCTGTATTCCGGCCTGTGCCACGCGGTCTAAGACTTTCACCCATACAGGCGATACCTGCCTCTGTTTGCCGCGCAATCCCGCGCCGCCGTCATTTCCGAGGGCTTCTCCTTCGAGTTTTGTGAACGCTTGTGAATTGGGGGCAATGTATCCCTTGATCTGCAGATAAGCGCGATCCAGATTGCCGCCAACCACGTTGCCGATGAAGACCGTTCCTCGCTTGAGTTGCCAGTGTTCCGTTTTGAGATCGCGAACAAGCTCCAGCCTGGCCAGCGATCCGATGCGCAACGTGTAAAGCACCCCCATCAAGCGGACCGGCAACATTGCGCCAAAGTTCGGTTTTGATATTCGTTTGATCAGGCGGGTCTGTTGATCACCATCGGATTTTTGGTTGGCTGTTTTGGTGGCTTGGGTTTTTAGAGGGAAATCAGATGAAGCCGTCTTCACAACAGCCCCCGTGCTTTCTACTGAAGTGGTTGTCGCCGCGTATCGGATTGACCGAACATAATTGGATTTGGATAACGCTCCGGCAGTTGAGGCCGCTGGCGTTTGCGCGACAGCGTTCGACTTTGCACGGGAATCAACCATCTGGCCATTCTGCTTGGGATCATCCGGCCTTTTGGCCAACAGCGCTTCTGGCGGCGGTGCAAGAGTCGCGGATATGCCTGGCTGGATTGGCGGGGTGACCTTTTCCCCACTCGTTTCAGATGCCACATTCGTCGGTGGTTGCCCCGAAGCAATGTTCACCTCTTCAGCATTTGGCGAAGGGATCGTGACTGGACCAGTCAATGAGCCGCTGATTGAGTCAAACGCAGCCTGTTTGATGTCTTCCCCGCTCGATACTTTCTCTGTCAGCTTTTTATTCGCCTTAAGGTCAACCGTCTTTTCCCGCATCAGGTAATAAGCGCCGAAGCCAGTGATTGCCGCCAGGGTCAAAAGCGCCAGCAGCGACACCACCAATCGTTTGCGGCGACTTCCGCGAGCCTTCTCCTGTGGCAGCTTGACGCCTTCATCAAGCTCGGACAGGCTCGGCGGCTTTTCCTGATTTGTCTGAACATCATTTCGATTCTCATTCATTGCTCGGTCCTCCTATCGCTTGCCCATTGTTAATTCCATCGTGACGGGTTCATCCGCCGCATTGATCTGTGCGACAGCGACACCGAGTCGCTGCTTTGCCCCGATCACTGGCGCCTCGTAGGTGATGAAATAGTGCGCGATCTGTTTTGGCGCGATCATTCCATCCGTGACAGAGCTGTTGACCTTCAAGCGTGTGACCGGCTCGAACTGAAGGACACGCCCTTTGTCGTCCAGTGTTTGGATTTGCAATTCGGGGTGGCCGGGCACGATCTTGATCGGTGCATCCAACATGTTGCGGACTGTCACGGCGACTTGTTGATGATTGGCGTCAACGATGCGCGACTGAATCGCAATCTTCAGCCCGTGCTGAGACTTGCTCCATTTTTCTTTGCCTTTAGGGAAGACATCTTCAACGCGGACGTTCTGGGTTTCTGTCGTTTTCTTTGGTGTCTCTCCATTTGGAGGACTTGAAGCCTGCGGCTGTTCTTTTTGCGTGGAGGGGATGCTTGCCGGCGGATTTTGTGCTGGTGGTTGAGGCGGTGGATCCGTCGGAATTCGGATTGACGAAACCGGCTGCTTGCCTGTTGCATTAGCGTGCCGCCTGTCCAGGTTGATTGCCAGCCCCGCCGCTCGTCGGGCGTTGGCAATGGCGTCGCGGTCATACATCACCACGCAGCGATGCGCATTCCGCTCGATGTTGTTCACCGGGTAGAGAAGAAACGTCACGACCATCCCCGAATTCATTTGCACAATGATCGAGGTTGCAGGCGATAACGCTTTTACCCCTTCCGGGGATGGCACAAATCCACTGCCAGGACGAATCACGAAGAAGCGATCCGTTTCCTTTGTCGGCGAATCCTCTATCGTCACGAGATCGGGGTTGCCGGGATTGATTGCAAAAAAACGATCACTCGCAGGAAACTCCACCAACGCAACGCCGTTCTGCGCCAAGCCCAACCGAATGATCGGATTTTCGTTGCCTCGCACCATCACACTAACTTCGCCTGACAGGTATTGCGGCAAAGGATTGTTGATGACTGCAACTGGCGGGACCGGAGTCGTTTTCTTCTGCTGTTTCTGCCGTTTCTCGCGTAGTGATTGTGCGGCAATCGGCAAAGCCAGCGATGAGCTTGCCAGGGCTAGCGCGAGTGACGCGCCAATGATTCGAGTCCATTTGTTCATCACTTCATCTCCTAAAGGTTGATGCTTGGTTGTCAATTCAGTTCCTTGTAATCAATCGCCGCGACCAGAAAGCCTGTGCGCCGATTGGCGTCGTTGCGTCCTGCCGGGTCAGCCACAAGTTTGACGGTCAATTGCAACTGCTTCGTCTCTTGCAGACTCGAGTTATTGATTACTTTGGTGATCTCTTGTTTGCCGATTACGCGCAAGGTGAAAGGGTCGAGCCCGTCAGTTGAGACATCCTGCGCTGACCAAATTGCTTGCCAGGACTCTGCACGCTGTTTCTCAAGGATGTGTTGCTCTTTCAGGTAGGCCGCGAACTTCGCAGCCGATTGCGGAAGCATCATCTCCAATGCGGCTTTCAAATCGGCTGCGCGCGTGGCGGGATTGACGGCGTAAAGCAACCGCACATATTCGCCGACCAGATATTTCTTGTCGGCGTCGCTCACCCTGTCCGGCATCATCTTTACTGCATCCGTTTCGCCGAACTCGCGGTTGTTGATCATCAGAACGCGCCCGCTGGAACGATCTACCACGATTCGGTCAGGCCGCCGCCAGTATTGCCAGGCATTGCCGAGCGCACTCAAAGTAAATAGACAAAGGATGATCAGCAGCGCCGTCAGCAATTGAAAGTTGGTGCGGACATCTGCCGGATCACGATAGATGACCGTTCGCTGTGTTGACCCTGCTGATTCCGAATTGGTTTTTTGTAGGTCGTTTTCACCCCCAGGTTGGCGGTTTGCTAACTGGGGGGCTTCCCAAACGTCATTCATACTGGTCTGTTCAGTCATTGTATTTTTCTCTTTCGGTGAATTAGGTGTTCTAAAAGTGCGCTGTCTGATGGAACCTTGTCTGGCTCAGGCAGCGCGATTGAGTGACTTCGACCGTCTTCTTTCAATTCGGGTGCCAGATGAAACCATCCTTTTATTTCGCTCAATCGCAGTGATTGATGAGTTCTTGAGTTCGGATTTGTAGTTCGTGGAGGCGAGAGCTTTGGAATTTTGTAGTGCCTTTTTGATACGCGTATGGTGATTTGCTGTTCCTACCAGCGGATTAGTCGCGCTGGGAACCGAAATAGATCGAACGCCTCGTCACGGCTCGTTCTATTTCCCTCGGTCCTTGCCCCCGATCGTTATTGGCACGAATGCTTTTGCGAACGACGATGCGTGGGGAGTCCTGCTCTTGATTTGTTAAAGGCTCGCCGTCTTTCGGTACGTCAGGTTGGTGTGAGGAGAGGAAGGATGCGACTGAGAGTCTTTCAAGCAATTGCAGCCCTTTTGCAACGTACTTTTGCGTCTCGCGATAAGGTGGAATTCCGCCCGTGACGATGCCCTTCGGATTGATAAGGCGTTTCCCGGTGTTGATGGTGCGTCCAGAAAGATAAGCCTCAACCGTTCCTTCGCCAGAGTTATAAGCAGCCAGAGCCAAATCCGCGCGGTTGCTAAAACGTGCTGTCAGATCACGGACATATCTTGCTGCCGCATCAATTGCAGAAGTCGGATTATATGGATCGGTCAATCCATATCGTGAAGCTGTAGCAGGCATGAACTGCATCAACCCGCATGCACCCGCACGGCTCTTTTGCCTGGGGTTAAAACGCGTTTCAAGATACGCGATCACCCAGAGCAGATGCGGATTGACGCCATGCTTCTTAGCGGCATCAATAATGATCGGCTCAAACTGTCGCGCCCTGCGTATCGCAGCTACTTCTATCTCGACGCTCTGCCCACAAACGATCCCGGTGCCTGTGCATAACAAAAGCAACAGCAGACTCAACCGAATTGCTTCTCTCAATCTGACCTGACTGATCCATTTCATCATGCGGATTGACACCGCAAAGTGAATGCCGCGCAGTTTGCGTTCTGTTGTGGCCTGAAGTTTGCCAAGCATTCGGACGAGACTGAGAGAAGGCGCTTCCAGCATTTCCCTCAATCCATCTATCAATCAACGAGTAAAGGGGTGAATTTATGAAGCCGTGTGTGAACAACACGAGCGCACGTGCAGGTGTGCGAATAATCGCCTTCGCACGTGTCGTGCAATCCATTGAGCCGGTGATCGTGATCTTGCTGCTGCTCGCCGCCGCAACGGTTGACACGCTGGCGCAAACGCCTGGTGGCAACATCTTCGGTAGTGACCAGCAGGTAGGTAATGCGATCCGCGAGGCGATCAAGTGGGGGCGCAATCTGCTCTTCCTGATGGGCGTCGTCTTCGTCGGCTGGGGTGTGGTCAACTTCGGCACCGACAAACCATCAGCAAAACAGTTCATTGCGGCTATCGGGTGTTTTGCCTTTGGCGGGATCGTGGCGCTCGTCTACTCGATCTCGCAGGGCAACGCAGTAAACCTCGATACAGGCTTTGGAAACTGAGGCGTGGCTATGCAACCGAGACCTGTCAGAGCGCAAATTTACTTACCGGTGCTGCGCTTCGGCATTACCGACGAAGACTGGGGCTTTGTGATCGTCGCTGCCATTTTCGGTTATGCGATTCCATTCCTGTTTGGGATGAAGGTCGGAAGTGTCCCGATTGAGATCATAGGCTGGATCGTAACGATGGGACTAACAATCCTTACGCTGAACATCATCCGGCGTAAAAGCCGCCCCGCGTGGCTGCGACACGTCATACAGGCAAAGGTGCAAGGTGAAATAAGCCGAAGAAAATTGCCGGGTGAAAACACGCCTGCTTGGCTGAAACAAAATCAAGAAGGTTAATCATGGATGCAAATGCAATAGCACTGACTGCGAGCTGCGCTGCGGCGCTCGGTATGAGTGCCGGGCTGGCCATCAAGCTCGTGCCTGCACTCCTGGTCGCGCAACGCGACTGGTCAAGATTGCGGTACGTCCCAGAGGCGAGAGTAAACAATGAAAGCAATAACGCATCACTCTTACGCCCGCTGGGACGTACTCGCAATAATTCCATCGTCGGCTTATTCGGCGATGCTCTGCGGCACGCAGACGGATCATTCACCCGCGCCTATCAAGTGGAACTTTGCCCGACTGTCTTCGGCGATGACCTTCTGACGGAGAGCCGCTGCGATGCGCTCGCGCGAATGCTGGCCTCTCGCAAGCCCGTTGGTACGGTGATTCAGTTCCGTCTGTCAGCAGGTGTTGATCCCGGCCAAGCGCTGTTTAAGCACAATAGTGCTTGCGATTGGGCTGGCACTCATCAAGAAGCCGAGTTATT